>CBDUPU010000042.1:0-13081 GCA_965369185.1 uncultured Rhodospirillales bacterium | reverse complement strand
TATCTGTAGATGATGGCAACTGAACGCCTCCTAGAACAGGCGGCGGAGGCAAAGCAAAGGCAGCCGCAGCTTCTGATTGAAAAAAAGGAAGATCGACATCAAAGCCATCGCCTCTGAAAAACAAGAGCTCTCCCTTTTCTGTTGCAGGATCAGTTTCTTCAAATGTTAAATTTGTAACTTCAGAAAAAGAGACACGATAATTTTCTCCATTTGCAGGATGGCTTACATTCTCTAATAAAGAAATGTTGATCGTATCATTTGAATCGGCTGGATCTCTAAATGTTTCTAAGGTTGCAGAGTCTGAAAGTAAATAACGAACAATATCCTGCTGGTCGAATACCTGTGAATCAGAACTGACACTCAGACTATAGAGACCAGTGTCAGGATCGTATTGCTTCCCCAAATAATTTAATCTTGTGAGCGGGTTCAAACTATAAGAATTAAATGCGCCGTCTCCCAAGAATGAAAATGTCAGGGAAGTATCTATCCACCGATTATTTCCTTCTAACAAAAAATCTGTATCAATGTCTTCCTCATCAGCCATAGAAGTAATCCTCTATTCTTTTAACTAATTAAACTTACCGTTCCATTAAAAGATGGTAATAAAAATGCTCATTAGCTGTTTTTATACAGCCATATTTCGATGGTAAGGTTACGATTTCATTTGTCGAGATTTCTTTTGGGTGTGCAGTTAAATTTATTTCACCTTCACTAATTGCAAAACTTCCACCTTCTGCGAAATCAGCAGCTAATTTGTTGCACATATCGCCCTTAACCCGAGAAAGCACTGCCATCAACTCAGACTCCCCTGTGCCTTGACCTTGAATTTTATTGCCTAAAGTAAAAATGTAATGAGTATTATTAGAAATAGCTTTCAACCTATCAATATTATATCTACTAACGTTGCCTCCTTGTGGGTGAAATATATTCATTTTAGCATTGTGCTCATAGCCATCCGTCCCCGGATAGGAAAAATCAATTTTAGTAATGTCATCAACTCCCAACTGGTATTTTGCAGATACTTTTTCGATACCCCTCTGAAAACTGAATGGAATCTGATACATATTTAAGTGCGTATCATCTTTCCTATTGAAATGATCGGCATGACCATGAGTCATTACTTGATAGAGAAACAATCCAAGCCCCCCCAGCACAACGACTAGAAATGCATTTGCCACTATCTTTCTGCTAACTTTCATCCCGTCCTCACAATCCGGATAATTTCCACTATCCCAGATTATACTGGCTGCCACCCAAAAAAACATTTATCTAAAATTTCACTTATCTTATGGTTAATATTGGCTTAAATTTACTACTTTTAGATGTGTTCATTTGCAGGCAATAATCTTACGCTGCCGGCCACAGCCTCGATGTTGGTGAAACTGTCCGTATCGCGCAGATCGGTGATGACTGTGCCGCTGCCGTTTGCGCCGAGATTAAAGATCATCCTCTGGCCGATTGTCGCCGTTCGCGCGTTGTAATCCAGCAGGATGCCCATGCCGCCTGCCTCCTGCGCGCCGGCGTCGGTAAAATTATCGACGCCTTCTGCCAGTGCAGACCCAGCAATAAATTCGACGCGCCATTCCACAGCGGATAGCTACAGATTTGATTGAATAATCGCGGACATTGTTAGTGGACGAAATACGTTGCGTGCTCTTTATTCAAAGGTCAGCCGCACGCATTTGGCCCTCTTTAATCCTGGCGGCGCACCTTCGACATCTTGATTTACAAACATAGATAGCATTTCCAGATAAGTACCGGGGTAAGCAGAAATGCCACCTAGCTGCTCGTATGCAACAGCGAATATAGCTGTTTCCTCTAGCAAATACTCAACAGAGAGCTGTTGAAAGAGATCAAAGCGCTCCTCCGGGTAATCATTACGAACAAACTTTCCAATGAATGCGTCTCGGACGGCCTCGGAAAATTCGTGGTTTTGCTCATAAAGTTTATCAATACTTCTTTTGACAGAGAAGTATGAAGGTGCTGCTTTCCAATCGCCCCATCTGGTAATGGTTGGCTTAAAATTATTAAGCGCTGCGGCATGACGCGCCAGCCATTCATCACCAGCCTTTATAGCTTGGGTAAATGCTTCATCCTTTGACAGCCCAAGCTCAAACATTAGGTTGTAGTGCTGAATGCTATCGCCTAACAGAATGTAAACATTCTCAAAATTTTTATGAGCCCATTGCAAGGCAGCTTCCAGCTTGGAGCCTTCATGGTAAGATTGTCCGACGCTGATTTCCAACCGCACTGTATGATGATCGCGCCACTCGGGCATGCCGCGCGCGCGAACCTTATATGTCTTCTCTGCTATATTATTATGATACGGAAGTGTCGTAGCGTACATCAGCTGTGCTCCTTTCGGTCACTGGTTGACAAGTTTCCCACATCACATTGAATTTATTTCTTTCCGCCTGCGCCCAAGCCTCATTGATAACCATCTGGCACTGTTCCCCAAAATCGTTACAGATTTTATTGCCAAATATGAAAGTGTTGTAATTCATAAACAAATGGGCAGGAATCCATCTATATTCGCTTTCATCTCCGCGCATGAACGTATCGCCATCACATATGAAAAAGCGCATTTTGACGCCGGCATTACGCAGCTTACGAAACTTTTCTATCGCATCCGGGGTCGTTAAACGATCATCAACGCCAAAGATCAAAAGTTCAGGGTCAGGGTGATTTTTAAGCGTCTGATAAACCTCCTCAAGAAAAGGCGGAAACCAACCGGGAGACTTGCCAATCATTAATGTTTTGACAGCAGGCTTTTGCACACCGTTTTCTATAAACTCTATGCCTTCACGGTTAAAAGCAGCAAGAATGGCATCTATAGAAGCCTGCTTTGGCGCGACTTTCCTGTTCTCAATATTTGCGATGCTGATTGCATTCAAATTACAGCGGTCGGCCAGATCAGCTTGTGACCATTTTGCCAGACTGCGCGCAACAGGTATTAAACCTATGATATCCATAACGTCCCAACCCTACGTGCTAGTTTTCTTAGTCTATAGCATAATTTTTCTTGCATTGAAATTTATTTATACATATAAACTTATGAAAATTAGCCTATAAGCTAATAATATTAGTGTGAATGTGTGTGAGGAAAAATCATGAAGACTTTAAACAAGCAGGCCCTCTACGGGGCCTTGGCTACGCGTTATGATGTCGGTTTTGCGCAAGGTATTGCTGATCATATTGAAAAGCTGTCCTGCCGTGACAGCCAATTTCTGGACATTAAAGAACTAAACGACCTGACTGCGGAATACCGTAGCCGGATCAGAAATCTGATTGCCGCCTGCCGCGCAACCGATAGAGACAGCAGCACCGTCAGGAAGGCCTATGCCAGTTACGAGCGCATTTTCGCGCGCCGTCAGCTTGCCGATCTCTGGCAATTATACCGCACGGCCTATGCGGACAGCCGCGAGCTGACCGCTGCCTATATGACGCGGCTGCAAGCTGGCCATCATCCGGCATCCCGCTTCAACATGAAGCAATACAAGGTCGCCGCCTAAAATCAACTACCGGCCTGTATGTATCATTGTCACAGGCCAAAAATCATGTGTGTATGGGGAAACATAATGGACAAAAATCCAATTAAAAACTGCCGCCCGGATTCCGAGAACGACCAACTCAGAGCCTATGCGGCGCAGCTCAATGAACTCACGGGTCATTACCGCAAGGAAATGCGGCAGCTGATCCGCCGCTACCGCCAATGGCAAGCGGCCAGCAATATCTGCCAAATCCGCAGCTTTTACCTGCAGTCCGAAGGGCGGGCACTGCAAGACCATATGAACCGGATTCACAGCCTATACCGAGAAGCCGGCAGGGATTTGCAGGCCGTGCGCCGCCGCGCTAAAAAAGCGGAGGCTTCATCATGAGCAAACAAAAACCACGCTGTGTTTCAAAGCTGGATGAAGAAATCGGCTTTCGCATCCGCCAGATCAGGCAGAACAAAAAACTTAATCAAACGCAAGTTGCCGCTAGCTGCAATATTTCTCGTCAGCAGCTCAGGAAGTATGAGCTGGGCCGCGACCGCATGAGCGTCCAGAAGCTGGTTCAAATCGCAACATTTCTGGAAGTCGATATCAATGAAATACTAAAACCGGCCAACGATAAACTCCCGGCGACGGCAAAACGTTACCAAATACAAAATATGGATGAAGCCGCCGCCATTTTATGGAGCAAACTTACCTGTAAAAGGAAAAAACGGATGGTCGTTGAGCTGCTCGATATCCTTCACCACCAGCAGCAAACGTAACCACCGGATACGCAGAAATCGCGCTTGTGTAAATCAGTGGTTTCAAAATAGATGATATCGGAACAATCTTGTTGAATCCGGCTTAAGTAGCGCGTTTACATTCTCCCGCTTCACGAAATAACAAAGAATTTGCTGCGCATAATGCGCAGCATAATAGGAGAGACTATGCAAACAAACATTCATAATTTTCCGGTTCGCGGAACTGTGTTATTGGCGCTTGCTGCCTTTAGCCTGCTTTATGCTGATAGTGCTTATGCCCAAAACGCACTGTTTGATTCAGGCACGAATTTCTTAAACGCCCTGCAAAACCTGCTGACCTCAATCTGGTCACGGATCATTGCCATTATCGCCGTCGCCGTTCTGGGCTTTGCCTGGATGTTTGGCCGCATTTCGATGCAGCTGGCCGTTGCCGTAACCGGCGGGGTGATTCTGGTGTTCGGGGCGCCGGCAATTGTCGATAGCATTGCCGGAGCGCTGTGAGCTGTCATGGAAGAAGATCCTGTTGATATCAATCCGCTTTTTATCGGCATGACCAGACCGCCGCTGACAATGGGCGTGCCGATGGAATTTTTCGGGATCAATTTCATCCTCTTCGGAATCGGCATGATCATGTTCACCTCGCTAACGGCAAAAATCCTGTTTTTCATCTGCCTTAGCTTGCCCCTTCATGCCGGCGGCTATATCGCCACGGAAAAAGACCCGCACTGGATGAAGGTATGGCTGACCAAACTGAATAAATGTCCGCCGACGACAAACAAGAGATTTTGGAAAAGTAACAGCTACCAGCCCTGAGAAGTAGAAAATGCATACTGCTAAAAAACATATGCGATTTGGCCAGCTCGCCGGAACAGAACAAAGCATCAGCCGCTTTGTTCCTTATACGCGCCATGTTGATGAAACGACCCTCAAAACCAGAGAAGGCTATCTGCTGAAAGTTATAAAAGTGGAAGGTCTGCCCTTTGAGACGGCTGACCAGATCGACATTAATCAGCGCAAATCCGTCAGGGCAACAATGCTGCGCGGTCTTTCAAACAGCCGCTTTGCGCTTTACCACCATATTATCCGCCGTAAGACGGACGAACATCATGACGGCGCTTTTGAAAATGACTGGTGCCGGGCGCTCGACCGGTCTTATCAGGACAGGCTGTCCCGCAAACGCATGTTCACAAATGAACAGTATATTACCATTATCCGCCGCCCTGCCCGCGGCCCTATCGGTTTGCTGGCAGAAATTAAAAGAACAGGCTCACGAAAAATAGACCGCGCCCTTGAACAGGCCCAGGAAACAGAAAACCTCAAGACCTTGAATGAAGCGGTGTCCAACCTGATGAGCACATTTGCTCCCTACCGGCCGCAAATTTTGGGCATCGAAGAAACAAAGCGCGGGAGCTTTTCAAAGCCGCTTTCTTTCCTGTCCTGCCTGCTTAATTTTGAAAAAACCGATATCCGGCTGCCGCATGGCACCATTGCCGATTACCTGCCGCGCAAGAGAATATCGTTCGGCCCTGAAACTTTCGAGATCCGTGGCAGCTGCTCTGAAGATGTCAAACTCGGCGCGCTGCTTTCCCTAAAAGAATATGCCGGCGGCACCGGCCCGGGAATGCTTGACGGGCTACTGCGCCTGCCCCACGAATTTATCCTGACCCAGTCCTTTGGTTTTGTGGACCGGCAGGCATCGCTCAATGCCATGCAGGACACTAAAAGAAAACTGATCGCCGGAGAACAGGGCGCAACATCTCTGGAAGACGATCTTGACGATGCCATTGATGATCTGGCTTCCGGTCGCTCGACATTTGGCGAACACCATTTAACGATCGCCGCCATCGGCAATAATGACGCCCGGTTAAACAGAGCGGTCAGTGATATCACGGGAGCCTTTGTCAACCTTGGCATTGTCGCCGTCAGGGAAGACGTTAACATGGAGCCTGCTTTCTGGGCACAACTTCCCGGCAATTTCAGCTATATCGCAAGACGCTCGCTGATTTCCAATGGCAACTTTGCCGGCTTTGCCAGCCTGCATACCTTCCCGTCAGGACGCAGGGCCGGCAACCACTGGGGGCCGGCCATCACACGGCTTGAGACAACTTCCGGCACGCCTTACTGGTTCAATTTTCATGAACGCGATGTCGGTAATTTCACCGTGATCGGCCCGACCGGAACCGGAAAAACGGTGCTGCTGACCTTTCTCAATGCGCAGTCGCAGCGCCTTAATCCGAGAACCGTTTATTTTGACAAGGATCGCGGCGCCGAGATTTATCTGCGGGTCATTGGCGCAGATTATACGGTTGTAAAATCAGGCGTTCCAACCGGCCTCAACCCTTTGCAGCTTCCAGACACGCCAGAAAACCGCGCCTTTGTCCGCGACTGGGTCAGGCTGCTGGTTAGTACCGACGGGCAGCAGCCGGTTTCCACGCAAGATACAGAGATCATCGCCGATGCGGTCAATGCCAATTTTGAAGAACCGCCCGAACACCGCCGCCTCGGCCTATTCGCCGAACTTCTGGCAGGCCACGAAGCGCGCCATGGCGAGTCTCTGGCCGCCCGCATGGCTATGTGGCACGGCAAGGGCGAGCGGGCATGGTTATTTGATAATGAGCGGGACGTTCTTTCGCTCGATAACCGGAATATAGGCTTTGATCTGACATCCATTCTTGATGACCCGCTCAGCCGCACCCCCTGGCTTATGTACATATTTCACCGGATCAACCGGATTCTGGACGGCGAGAAAGTCATCATTATGCTCGATGAGGGCTGGAAGATGCTGGATGATCCGGCGTTCTCCGTCCGCATCAAAGACTGGATGAAAACAATCCGTAAACAAAACGGTATTCTCGGTTTTGCCACGCAATCGACTAAAGACGCGCTTGATAGCAATGTCGGCAATACCATTATCGAGCAGTCACCAACTCAAATATTTCTGCCTAACGCCCGCGCAAGCGCAGCTGATTACTGTGAAGGGTTTGGACTTTCCGGTCATGAACTGAAAATCATCCGGGATCTGCCTCCTGAATCACGCTGCTTTCTCATCCGGCACGGGACGGAATCCGTCATTGCCCGGCTCGACCTCTCAGGACTTGAAGATTTTATCAGCGTTCTTTCCGGCCGGACGGAAACGGTGCGCGAGATGCATGCCCTGATAAAGCAATACGGCCAAAGCCCGGAACAGTGGCTGCCGCAGTTTCTAAAGCAAGGAAGCAATCAATGAGATATATCGCCTGTGTCATATGTCTGTTTGCTGCACTGATACTATCGCCCGGCCCTGCCAAGGCCCAGTATGCCGTCTATGATGCTGCGAGCGTCACGCGGCTAGCCAAACAGCTAAACCAGATGGCCAGAGACTATCAAAAACAGCTTGAGCAGCTCGATGAAGCGATAAAGCAGACAAGCGCACTGACCGGAACGCGCGGTATGGGGGCACTTGCCAACGGCGCACTTGAAGAAGAGCTGCGCCGTTATCTGCCTGATACCTGGCAGCAAACGATGGATATGATCAATGCGACAGGCCTGCCCGGCAGCGTATCTGGCGCACAATCTCTCTATAGCGATCTCTACCAAACATATGAACCGATCAGCGGCGCCGCTTTAATACCGGGAGATCCTGCCGGGCCAATAGCAAAAGCCCTTGACCGCCGCACCAATACGGCCTTTGCGGCAATGGCGGCAAGCGAGCAGGCATATAATAATATCGCCGCTCGTATAAAAACCTATGAAGCCCTGCTCGCAGAATTAAACGGCACCACTGACCTGAAAGCTTCCATAGACCTGCAAGCCCGGATCGCCGCTGAAAACGGTATCATCCTGACGGAACTGATGCGTCTTAAAACCATCCAGCTTCAGCAACAAGCAGCCGAAGATAACGAGATTCTAACCACTTACCGCCATGCCGGCAGCGCCAATAAATATGACGCGGCCAAAGCGGCACAAGCCTTCAAACCAAAGGAGTGAAAAACCATGCGATATCTAGCCATCATCACCATGACATTCATGTTAAGCGGCTGCGGGCATAGCGCCTTAAAAGCCCCTTGCGGCCCGGCGGCAAGCCTTGGCAATGCGCCTTGCGTTCATATTCCGGTCAATGTTGCGCAGGCGCAGCAGACGCAGCTTTCCTCATAAGGCAAAACAGTCATGGAAGAGCTGATCAATAATGTCGATGCGATCATCCTGAGTTTCGTTCAGGGCTCGTTCGGTAATTTCACCGGAACCGTTCAGGCGCTCTGGCACCTGATGTTTATCGTCTTTGTCGCTTTCTATGGCTACAAAATCATGATCAGCGGACGGTTCTCAGCATCAGATCTTCTCATCCACTGCGTCAAGATCATCATTATTTTAGGCCTTGCGACCAAATGGGACATGTTTTTCCTGTTCATCTTTAATATGGTCACCGATCTGCCTTCAGATATAGCCGGACAAATGATGCTTGCAGCGTCCTCTTCCTTTAGTTCCGCAGGCCAAGTTGGTAGCGAAGCCAGCGCCAACACCGCGCTTTCGCAGTTTTTTGACCGCGGCATGGCTGTCTCTGCCAATGTCCTGCAAGGGGCCGGCTGGACGGATTTCGGCCAGTATTTTTACGCTTTTGCTATCTGGATCGGCACGATCGGTGTGACCGGCTACGCCGCCATGCTCATTATCCTTGCCAAACTTGCCGTTGCGGTTCTGCTGGGGCTAGGGCCGATCTTTATCCTGCTGCTCATTTTTACGAATACCAAAGCGCTGTTTGAAGGCTGGCTGAGAACGCTGCTTAATTACGCTTTGGTACCGGTTTTTGTTTATACCCTGCTCGCCATATTACTGACCTTGGCAGAAGGACCGCTCTCATATCTTGAAAAAAGCAGCAACATTTATGATGAACTCATAACGGCGATCGGGCCATTCCTTCTGATCAGCGTGATTTCAATTTTGCTGCTCGCGCAAATTCTGAATATCGCGGCCTCCGTAACAGGCGGCGTATCGCTCTCAACAATGGGGTTTGGCCGGCTTATATCCAGAGATGTTGCGACAACGCCAACTCTTAAGGTTACGACCGGTATCAGCAAGTGGGGCTGGAGAAAAACAGCCCCGGCAAGAAGCAATGCCGTCGCCAAAGTTAAAGCCGGCATGAACGGCTCGATCAAGGCCGGCCGGCACGCACTCGGCCAGGCACTCAAGACAAGCAGAGAGGTGAGATAATGTTTTCAGCGGCACATGATAAAAAACCAGAGCAATATTTTAAGGACGCGCAAAGCTGGGACCAGGAAATATATGCTGGCCTTCACAGCTCAAAAAACCGGGCGTGGATGATCACATTATTTTGCATGGGCATCACGGCGCTTTCCATGCTCGCTTTGATCTTGCTGCTCCCGCTAAAAAGTTTTGAGCCATATGTTCTGAGCGTTGATCGCCAGACCGGTTATATCGAGGCCACAAGAGGCCTCTATGCCGGGAACCTCAGCGAAGATGAAGCAATAACGCAATCTCATCTTGTGCGTTATATCGCCGCGCGCGAATCCTATAACCCGTCTGTTTTGCGCGAAAACTACGACTTTGTGGTTCTACTATCCGAAGGCAGCGCGCTTAAGGAATTTCAAAAACTCTGGAACGCGCAAAACCCGGACAACCCTTCGGTCAGGTTTGGCAAATCAGCCGCGATCGACATCAAGATCAAATCCGTTTCCCTGCTAAACAGCAAAACCGCAACGGTGCGTTTTATGCGCGAGCTCCATGAAAATGACCAGATCCACATTAGCCACTGGAGCGCGATCATCGATTTTCACTATGTCGAAAAACCAATGAAAATGGCCGACCGTTTTTCAAACCCGCTCGGCTTCAAAGTCATCCGTTACCGTATCAACCCTGAAGGATTGGAAACTGTAAAATGAATTTCAAAATGATCGTCTTTACCGGCCTTATGTTATGGCCCCTTTGTGCGCTGCCCGCCCATGCCGAGCGCCTGCCGCGGGCTGGCAGCGCTGATGCGAGGGTAAAAACACTGACCTATCACGCAAATGACGTCTACAGGCTCAATGGGCATTACGGCTTCACAACAACGATAGAGCTCTCGCCCAAAGAGAGCATCGAGACCATCTCAATCGGCGACTCTGAAAGCTGGCAAATCACCAAACCGTCACGGCCTAATGTACTTTTCGTCAAACCACTTGAGCCCAACGCGCAAACCAATATGACGGTTTTCACGACCCATCGCGTCTATACGTTCGAGCTAGCGGCAGATACGGCGCGATCACCAAGATCGGACGCGCTGACATTCCGGCTTGAATTCAAATATCCCAATAGCAACTTGCATATACAAAATAGTACCAAAAATGCATCCTACGGGCTGCGCGCTGATACACCCGTTTCTGAGTGGAACTTTGATTATTCCTACGCCGGCGCCAACCGGCTCAGGCCAGAGCGCGTATTTGATGACGGCACTTTCACCTATTTTCAGTTCCACGAAGCAGGCACCCTGCCTGCCATATTTGCAGTTGATGATGAGGGCAATGAAAGCCTGATCAATTTCACGATGCAAGGCCCCTATCTTGTTGTGAACCGCACCGAACGGCAATTTACCCTGCGGGACGGTAATACCGCGACTTGCATATTCAACGATGGCTATCCGCAAATCACCGGCACGCAAGCAAAAGCCCGCGCCATACAGGAAATCGAGCAAAGAACTACCGCAAGCGGCATTCCTCTTCCGGGCCGCAAGCCCCAAAGAAACTCGCTCTTGGCCTGGCTTGGCGGTCTCGCCGTTCAGCCGGCAGTAACTGCGTCTTTCAATGAGTAAGGCCATAAAAACAATGACAGACAAAAATCACGATTCAAAACAAGACGGACAGCACGGCAAAGACGATATTCCTTCAGATAGAGGAATCCCTTCCGTCGCCGCGCAATCCAAAGGTCAGCTGCTCGGCATGGCCGCGCTCATAAGCCTTGCGCTCATTGCCATGATCTATGTCGTCCTGGACGGTATAGATAAAAATGCTCCTGTTTCACTTGTCGCGCCGGAGGATATAACGTTCCGCTCTCCTTCTGAAATGAACGCGCCTTATATTGAGCCAGCGACCGGCGAAGAAAAACACCTGCCGCCGGCGCCGCCTGCACAGCTCAAAGACAGCGCTGCGCCCCAAAGAGAACGGGCGCTGCAACAAGAAGCCATGCGGATCGCCCGGCAGCAGCAGCAAAAAATGCAGCAGCGTCTGCATTCACCGCAACTCGTCTTTGACAAACCGGCCATCAAACATGACGCCGGCGCAAAGGCCGCCAATATGCCCATGGACTATAATAACATGGGCAATCCTGACCTTGCCTTTGCCGCCCGCTATGCCAATCAGGATGTTGAAACCGCCAAAGCCAGAAAATTGCAAAATCTCGGCGCACTGATACCCCAAGGGACAATGATCGCCGGCATACTGGAAACCGCAATACAAAGTGACCTGCCGGGCATGGTCAGAGCAATTGTCAGTGAGAATGTTTATGCGTTTGATGGTACGCAGCTTCTTGTTCCCAAAGGCTCAAGACTGATCGGTCGTTATCGCTCCGGTTTGGTGAGAGGTCAAAGCCGGGTCTTTATCATCTGGAATCGCCTGATCCGCAATGACGGGATGAGCATTAATATAGGCTCGTTCGGAACGGATGATTTAGGACGCTCCGGCATAGGAGGATATGCTGACACTCATTTTCTTGAGCGTTTCGGCTCTTCTGTCCTGCTTTCACTGATCGATACCGGCCTCAAAATCGGCGCGAACTCACTTGATAACGATAATACGGCAACGCTTGCCCTTGAAACGGGCAATAATTTTTCAAATTCAGCCGAAATCGCCCTTGAAAACTCAATCGCCATCCCGCCAACCGTCCATATTGACCAGGGCACGCGCATCAATGTGTTCGTTGGAAAAGATCTCGATTTTTCAGCAGCCGGAGCCATTAACTAAGGAAGTAAAAATGCAAGCAGCTCTACCGTTTGAATCCCCCCAGCCAAATATCTATGTCACGCGCTACCTAGAGGATTTTCGCGCGTATCTTGATGATCCTGAAGTATCGGAAATCTGCGTCAACAGACCCGGTGAATTATGGGTCGAACGCGCAGGCAGCGCCGCCATGGAGCGCATCGAATGCAACTCCATTAATAATGAGCGCCTGATGCGCCTTGCGCGGCAGATCGCCCGTATTACGGATCAGGCGATTAATCAGCAATCTCCTTTGCTCGGCGCCTCCTTGCCCTCCGGCGAACGGGTACAAATTATTCTGCCGCCCGTATCACCGGCCGGTGTTGCGCTTTCAATCAGAAAGCAGGTCGCACGCGATATGAACCTTGATGAGTTAGCCAAGGCCGGCGCTTTTGAAAAAATCAATCTGACAACAGGCAACAGCCCTCAAGATGACCACGGCGAACAAACAAATCTGGCCGCAAACGAGAGCTGCTTCAGCAAACTGATCGCAGAGGCAACCAGAAGCCAGAAAAACATCATTATTTCCGGCGGGACATCAAGCGGCAAAACCACGCTGCTCAACGCTATTCTCAAAGAAATACATGAAGGCGAGCGCATTCTTACAGTAGAAGATGTTCCTGAATTAAATGTGCCGCATCATAATAGTCTGGCGTTACTGGCCTCCAAGGGTGAACAAGGCCTTGCAAGAGTAACGGTGCAAGACCTTCTTGAAGCCGCGTTGCGTCTGCGCCCTGATCGTATTCTGCTGGGCGAGTTGCGGGGCAAGGAAGCCTATAGTTTCCTGCGGGCCGTTAACACCGGACATCCCGGATCGCTTACAACCGTTCATGCCGATACGCCTTGCGGCGCACTTGAACAGATATGCCTCATGGTCATGCAAGCAGGGCTGGGACTGCAT
>CBDUPU010000041.1:0-13377 GCA_965369185.1 uncultured Rhodospirillales bacterium | reverse complement strand
ACCGTCAGGGATGGTGTCGTTGCCAAATTGCGGGATGGCGCGTACCAGTAACATGTCATCATAGAGGCTGACATTGTCTGCCGTGCCGGTAATCAGGGTGCTGCGGAAAACCGCGTCGCCGTCGCAATTTGCTTCTTCAAGGTTGTTTGGCGGGCAGGCCTGGGCCGCACCGCCGCCGACGGGCGTTGCGCCTGAATTATTGGCGCCATGGCTGACAATTGCGTAATGGCCGGAGCCTTGCGGCGTAATGTATGAATCGTTCAGATCGTTTTTATCGCCTGGGTAGGTATTGTCCAAAACATAAACCGCACCGAAATCACGATTGTACGTGCCTGTATCTGTGAGCGATTCTGTGACGGCATAGGTAAAGCGGCCGCCCCACGCATCAGCGATAAATTCATCCGGTAGATTGAGCGTTCTGACCGGCACCGCGCCGATCCGCACCGGATCATTGTTTCGTCCGCCGGCAGCGAGTGTCGCTGATGGGCAGTTAACAGCCTCGCGGCCAAAATTCGCGCCGTCAAGCGGTTCGGTCGGGTCAGCAACACACGGATAGCGGCCATTGAGGCTGAGGAAAAGCTGTATTGCGTCGTCTATCGCTTCTAGGCGCTTTTCGGTGGTGTTTATCTGGACCTTCTTTGTATAGGTCGTCAGCAGCGTTGATGCGGTGGCAAGCAGGATGCCGCCAATCAACGTGACGATGGCAACTTCGATTAGTGTAAAGCCTTTTTGAGTCGTTCTTTTTTGCTGCTGCACGTGTTCACCCATGGTGTTTAATGATAATCTAATAGCTTGTTTTAATTGATGCTATTACCCAATAGTTACAATTAATATCATATTTTAGGCTTATTTTCTTTAATATTTCTTTACTGTTGCTGTGGGAGAATAAAGGGTATGGCGTCTAAGGATATCGATTATATGTGCAGCACTCTTTCCAAACGGTTCGCTTGTCAAAAAGGCTTTTCGCTTATCGCGATGGCTTTGTTTTTAATGGCGACCGGCCTTTTCATTGTGGCCGGATCAAAAATTTATGACAGCTGGGACAGATATCGCTCTGCCGCGGAGACGCAGGAATCCCTTAAATATATCCAAAGCGCCCTGCAAAGTTACTTTAGCTATAATGGCCGTTACCCTTGTCCGGCGCCGCTGGATGCCCCGCTTGATTCAGGAGCGTTCGGGCGTGAGGTGTCGAACGACTGTACTGCGGGTGCGATTCCCGGAACGGAAAGGGCACAGGGGCGTGACGGAAGATGGGTCAGGACCGGCGCCGTTCCGGTCAGGACGCTGAATATCCCGGAAAAATACAGCCATGATAGCTACGATAGCCGTTTTATTTATTCCGTGACCGAGATGTATGCGGTCGAAGGCAGTGCTGTTGACGGCGAGCAGGGTGCGATCCGGATTGTTGATAGTAACGGCAATAATGCGACAGAAATTGACGGTAATGTCGTTCAAATTGTTTATAGTATGGGCTGGGATACAAACGGCGCTTATAACATTAACGGCGTTAATCTCGCCCCTTGCGATCCGGCGGCGCGGTCGGGCGAAAATTGTGATTTTGATACTGACGCAACGTTTTTAAATACCCCCAGCAAATCGACCCGCCCGGACGCGAATACTTTCTTTGTCCATAGCATGACCTATGTCCCCAATCGGCATATTATCACTTGCGAGGAAGCAAATGCCGGACTGGTGCGCCCGCGTGATACGTCATTTTTGGTTGATAGTAGTGGTAGTATGGGATCGACAGCGGGTAGCAGGATGTGCCCTGCTAATATGCCCGGCTGTTCACGAATTGATGTGGCGCGCTGGGCGCTTCGCCGGGTGATGCCTGCGCATATTTTCAGTAAAAGCCTTGATGACGAGGCCGGGGAAACGGCGATGACCGGCTTTGTCGGCTATGATCGAATACAAAATGTGAGAAATAATCTTCATAATATTGCGTTTGATGATCCGAATGATGCTAATTATCAACCCTATGAAGGTGATCAGGAAGTTCTTGATGAGCTAGATAGGCGTTTGGAAGAGCCTAGCATGTGTCCTTCAGGTTTAACGCCGCTCGGTTTGCATCTTCAGGGGCTGGCTGAACGGCTGAAGGACAAGGCGCTTGCGGATATTGCCCGAGGCGGTGACGTTGATCGCCCGAGTAAAATTACAGTTTTGTCAGATGGTCTGAATACTAACGGCACTGATCCGGAAAGAATGATTGCATCATGGCGTGCTGAAAGCCCGCCGGTTAATATTCAGGTCGATATTGTTGATATGGTTGGCAATAGTTCCCTTAAGGAAATTTCAAGGCTGACCGGCGGTAAGTATTATCGTAGCGATAATCCGCAGGCGCTTTTGGATGATCTCTATGATTCAATCGGTATTTGCAGTTCCTATACGCCAACGGTTCCGGTAGATAAGCGTGGCTGCGGTAGTCGTGGTAATTGGGGTAGATAGAATAAGCTTTATTTTATTCTCTCTACCGCTTCGACCAGGCTTTGCAGGAAGCTATCGTGTTTGCGCAGGGTGAGATAGTCGATATTGGCGCGATCAAGCTGCTCAAGCGCATCAATTAATTTATGAATGGTACGGATTTCGTCCGGGGCAAGCTCTATGTCCGGCAGTGCGCCGGATTGCGGCGCGTCGCCTCCAATGCTTTCGTCATGGGTCGCGTTGTAGGTTCGCTGGTAGGCGCTGGCGGCGCGGGCTGCGGCGGGTGCCGGTGGCGCAGAGGCTGGAGGGGTGGCCCCTTGCTGATTGTCTTTATGTTTCTGTTGATTTTTGGGGGTGCCGTTTTCCTGCGGTGCTTGCGCTGGCTGCTGCGTTACCAGCTGGCGCAAGAATGTTTTCAGGGCGCGGATTGATACAGTTGTCTGATCTTCCCACAAATCCTGTTTATCGTCGTCTTTGCGGCCGTCTTTCTTGCGATTGTTGCTGTCCGGCTGGTCATGTCGCCGGATTGCTTGACGGGTATCGAGCGGCTCTGCGTGGCGAAAACGGGTCTTAAAAATTGAATCCAGACGGGAATCCATATGATGCGGCCTGTGATGAATCTAAAAATAAATATTAAAATACGAAAAAATAAGTTCTGAATCAGTCTTGCCAATACAGGTTACGCAGATCTTGTTCTTGTGCCGACATATACCATGGCGCTTTATAATTCCACAGAGATTCCCGGAGATATTCATCTCCGCCCCAAAGCTCCATATGCGCGACCTCGGCTAGCATTAGCCACATTTCGATGCCGTTTACGACGACCGGGGCGCTGGTATCGACTGAAACCGGGCGGAGAACAAGGTTGGTATTGGCGAAAACGGTTTTGAGTTTCGCGTGGTTTTTAAAGGTTTCCTTGGTGGCGAATTGTTGAAACTCACCCGGTGTGAACTTGATGTTTTTAAGTGCTTCGAGATCTTTGATAATGACCGCGACCCATACATCTCCAATCAGGAAAGGAAAGAAATTATCGTCTGGTATATCGCTCATTTCGACTTTCATCGTCACCATGGAGCCCGGATCCTTTAGGTCAGGATCAGTGTGCTCTGGATGAGAGAAAAGCAAGCGCACTCTGGAGTTAAGTTCGATAAGGTCTGTTTGCTGATCATAGGTAATCATGCCGGTTTGTAGGCGCTGCATTTCCGCCTTCATAAGGTTTACTTTTTCCAGCGGCATAGCCTTTTTATATTTGTTGTCTTCTTCAACCCATTTTGAAAAATCAGGCTTGCTGTTCGAAAGGGTGTGGAAGGCAAAGCCGATTTTTTCCAGCGTGCTGTAACGTCCTCTTTCAAGCGCGGCAAAACTGGTTGTCGCGGTACATAGCAGCGCGATGATGATCAGGGCGATTGTCGGGCCGGAAAAAATGATTTTGAATAGGGAGCGTGCCAAGTCGTAAAAACCTTTTCTTGTCTTTCTTATAATTATAACGAAGATAGGGGCGCGAACCAATAACATCCGTGGGTTTTAACCTTGGTATTGTGATGAAAGAGAATGGTGGACATGATGATGGTCACGATGACGACTTGCCCATAGAGGGCGAGGCGTTATGGGCGTATGTCGCCAAAAGCGTAAAGCCGCTGCCCGGGCGCGAGCCACCTGTGTCTGATGCCGGGCCGAAAACGCAGAAGCCAAAGGCGCGAAAAAAAGCGGGGTCGCCGATCATGCCGCCCCCTCCATCATCAGAAACAGCAGATGTTCGGAATCTTGGGAAAAGCCGCGAAGTTGACCGGCGCACGGCAGAAAAGCTGCGCCGCGGGCGGATGAAGATTGAGGCACGGCTTGATTTGCATGGCATGGGAAGGGTGCAGGCGTATGATGCGCTGCGCGGTTTCTTACAGCGCTGTTACGAGCAGGATCTGCGTCATGTGCTGGTGATTACCGGCAAGGGACTTCGCGGCGGTGAAGATGGCGGGCCGGGGCCTGGAATTTTGCGGCAGCGTGTGCCGCAATGGCTTGATGAAGCGCCTTTGCGCGATATTGTACTGCAATATTATAATGCCCGCCGTCACCATGGCGGTGAAGGCGCGCTGTATATCCTTCTGCGCCGCAAGCGCGCACCATAAGGCAGTGTAATATCAACTCTATCTGACGTTAACGGCCCGTGTTTGTTCGCGGATGATCTCTGTGCCGTCCTGTGTTTGACGTACAAGGCGTACGTGCCCGTTATAAAAGCCGGGGGCAAGCCCGTCTTCATCGCTGCGGCGGCCGATAAAGTAGAATTGCCGCGCTCTTGTTTTGTCCTGAATGGTTTCGCGTGAGGCGAATTTTTTGCCGTCCGGGCCGGTAATTGTAAGGGTGATCTTATCGCCTGCGGCAACGCCGAAAATACTTGCCCAGAAGGCAAGGGCGGGGCTGGCAACAGGAAGGGTTTCGGGGCTTTTTGAATCGATTTTCAGTGCTTCGAAATTGGGTGCTGCTCCTTTGAAGCCGGCGGCGTACAGGCTTAACGGCTGGTAATCAAGTGACAGATGATCGTGCCAGAGCGGCGCGGGCGTGCTGCCGCATAGCGCGGATTTGGTGATGCCGGTGAAAGGATCGACCGGGCTGTTTTCAAAAAAGACGCCAAAATGCAGGTGCGGAAATTCACTGGCACCGGAGTTCCCTATCAATCCCAGCGCTGCGCCTTGTTTTACCTTCTCGCCCTGTTTGACGGTGATGCTTCCTTCTTTCATGTGGCAATAAATTGTCTGCCAGCCATCGCCGTGGTCGATATAAACGCCGTTGCCGCAGCCGCGGTTTTCGGCGAGCATTTTCTGGCGCTCCTCATCGGTGGGGATGTAATCAGGGACATTATTACGCAGGCGCAGGACAGTGCCATTGGCGGCGGCGAGGATTTCGGTGCCTATTTCCATCGCAACGCGGTCGGCAATGCCGAAATCCGTGCCGTGATGGGCGTCATAGGTTCGTGGGCCGCACGTAAAGTCGCGCGCTTTACCTTCTGCCGGCTCGGCATCGACATAGTTGACGATCCAGCAGCTTTCGCCGAGTGTGCAATTTACCGGCAGAGAAAAAGAGGGCGTCTCGGCGCGTACCGGCCGATTAAAACCGGCAACGGCGATACATAGCAGGGCGGCATAACAATAAATTTTGGCGCTGGAGTTCATAATCGGGCGGCGGCGCTTAATCTTCGGCGATCTCGACAACAGAATCGTAAAAGGCGATGAAATCCTTTATTTCCGCAACTTCGTCATTAGGCGATTCGTAGCTCCAGGCCGCGTTTTCAAAGCGCTCTCCATCCACTTCCAAAGTGAAATAGGTGGCTTCTCCCTTAAAAGGGCAGGTGGTTTTGTGCCGGCTTGGGATCAGCAGCGCCATATTCACATCATCGCGCGGCAGGTAATAGACTGGAAGGAGCGGTGGTTCGTGCAAACGAAGGCTGCGAACTGATTCAGCGATTTTCTTGCCATTGCAGGACAATGTAATTTTGTAATCAGCGGCATTTATGGCGATGTTGTGCGCGAACATGATTTTTCCTTCTAGGCTGTAATTTTAGTATTACCGCTTCCCTTACCAGTAATTGTAGAGCGAAAGCGGTAAAGGAAAAGGTAACACTATCTTCCTTCCGGCGGAAATCAGCCAAGCGTCGCCTTGATATAACGGTAGGCCGCGCGCATGCCCATGGCTTCGCCGCCTGCGGGACGCCCGGGGCTGGAGGAGACATTGGCGCCGTTTACATCGAAATGGAACCAGTCTGCTCCTTTCGCGGCGCGGATGAAATGCTGCAGGAACATCGCCGCCATGGTCGCGCCGGGGCCGCTGACCGAGGAGCAAATATCGCCGCCATTGGATGATTTCAGGTGACGGCGGTATTTTTCAAATAAATGGTGCAGTTGGAGGTCGTCGCCCCAATATTCACCGTGATCTTCCATGGCGCGGCCTTTGGTCTTGTCGCTGGCGAAAACGCCGCCAACTTCTGTGCCGTCGGCGATGCGCTGGGCACCGGTCAGGGTGGCGAAGTCGATAATCAACTCCGGCTTCCATTTTTTCGCGCCAAATGACAGCGCATCGGCAAGGATCAGTCGGCCTTCAGCGTCAGTATGGCCGATTTCGACTTCGGTGCCGTCGCGGGCGGTGATGACGTCGCTGGGGCGAAAAGCGTTGGATGAAATCGCATTTTCGGCAATCGGGATGACGAGCTTGAGCCTTACGGGCAAATTATTGCCCATGATCATGCGGGCAAGTCCGATTGCTGTCGCTGCGCCGCCCATGTCTTTTTTCATCGAGCGCATCGAATCTCCAGGCTTGACCTGCACGCCGCCCGTATCAAAGGTTACGCCTTTGCCGACCAGCAGGATGGTCGGGGCGTTTTTGTCTGCGGCGCTGCCCTGCCAGTTCAGATAGGCGAGTTGCGGGGGGTTGCTTGAGGCCTTGCCGACCGTGTGGATTAAGGGGAATTCTTTTTCCAGCTTTGCGCCGTTGATGCATTTGGCCTTGGCGTTAAATTCACCGGCGAGGCTGAGGACTTCGTTTGCGAGTTCGCGGGTATTGAGGATGTTCGCGGGCGCGTTAATCAGGTCGCGTACCTGCCATGTCGCTTCTATTTCTGTGCGGATTTCCTCGAAATGTGCGGCGGCCGCCGTGGGTAGCACAAGGCGTGCGCCGTTTTCCGGGGCACTGTTTAAAGCACCGTTTTTGATCTTAAATTTATACCGGGCGAGGGACCAGCCGATTGCGGCTTTGTATGCTTGATCTTTGCTCAGCTTGGTTTTTGTTTCATCAATTTTGTAGGTGCCTTCGGGCAGTTTTGCGGCGGCGTTGGCAAAGGCCCAAATATTGTCAGCATGATCGATCCCGGCATAGATTTTTGCTGGTTTTCCGTCTTGACCCGGAATGATGAGGAGTTGCCCCGGTGCAGCGCGAAACCCCTGTGTTTCTGCGAGCGCCCTGGCGTCCTGAAAATCTTTTGTTGCCCAGCTTGCGGCTGTGACCGGAATGATCGGTGTTGCCGTGGCGGTGATTTTCGC
Organism: uncultured Rhodospirillales bacterium; assembly: GCA_965369185.1. GTDB lineage: Bacteria > Pseudomonadota > Alphaproteobacteria > Micavibrionales > Micavibrionaceae > UM-FILTER-47-13. Next base: position 5,932 of record CBDUPU010000041.1, on the reverse strand, counting down.
GGCTGGCTTTACCAGCAGTTTATTGACGTTTACAGGCATGTCCCATGCTCCCCTTTTATTGATTATTGCAATAGTCTTAGGGCTGATTCTGGCTTATGTCAATGCCGCGCGTGGGGGGCTAGCAGCCGCGCGGGTAGTACCAGACGGTGCGGCGATTATCAGCGCTATAGGCGGGAACCCAGCCGCTGGTCAGGACGTTTTCGATGAGGTTTTCGCATGGCGAGCGTTTTTGTATTTCGACATGTATCCACCAGCGGCCATCCTCTTTTGTTTGTTTAAAGCCAAGGACACGTACAGGGATTTTGTCAGCTTTTTCCGGACTGTTTTTAAGCGGATGGTCAATTGGCCAGGGCGCTTTTCCTGGCGCATTCCAGAGGATGAAATTCCAGTTCGATAAATAGGTCAGCCGGTCATCCAATATTTGCGGGTAAGGCAGAAAGGTGCCTGCATGGGTTGCGGAAACCCAGTAATCGCGTGTGCCGATTCGGATGCGGTACCAGTTTTCGCCGCGTCGTTCATATACGATCGCGCCGGAGCGTTCGTAACTATATTCTTCGATTTTCGGCCAATGGGGGCTGTCGCGTTCCGGATTTTTAGGGTCACGATAAAGCATGTCTTTGCTTAACAACAGGGCCGGGGCGGTTGCCGCGTCAGGGGCAAGGAAAAGCGGAATTGGTTTATTGGCGCCCGGGCAGTCCCACCAGCATAATAGGGGCAGTTCAAGCACGCCGAGGAACTGTTCCGGTGGTGATGTTTTTTCCTGCGCAGAGGGCGCCGGACTTAATAAGACCAGCGCCGCGATGATTAGAATAAACAGCCTCATTACAAGATGAACTTCGACAGGTCGGCATTTTCAGCAAGCGCGGAAACCTGCTTGCGGACATATTCGGCGTTAATGATAAAGGTCTCGCCGTTACGGTCGGAAGCGTTAAAGCTGATTTCGTCAAGCAGCCGCTCCATCACGGTGAGCAGGCGGCGCGCGCCGATATTTTCGACCGTTTCATTGACCTGAAAGGCAAGGCGGGCAATCTCGTCGATAGCATCGTCCTCGAATTCGAGTTTCAGGCCTTCTGTGTCCATCAACGCTTTATACTGGATCAGCAGGCTGGCTTCGGTTTCAGTCAGGATGCTCTTAAAATCGGCTTCGGTCAGAGCGCGCAATTCTACGCGGATCGGCAGGCGGCCTTGCAGTTCGGCAAGCAGGTCTGACGGTTTGGCGTAATGGAACGCGCCGGAAGCAACAAACAGGATATGGTCGGTTTTGACCGGGCCGTATTTGGTGGTTACGGTCGTGCCTTCGATCAGCGGCAGCAGGTCACGCTGTACGCCTTCGCGGGAAACGTCGCCGCCGCGTACGTCCTGACGGTGGGCGATTTTGTCGATTTCATCGAGGAAGACGATGCCGTTTTGCTGTACCAGTTCCAGCGCATCGCCGATGACTTTGTCTTCATCCAGCAGCTTGTCGGATTCGTCCTGCATCAGAATGTCATAGGACTGCGATACGGACATTTTTTTGCGCTTTTTCTTGTCGCCAAAGGCCTTGCCGAAAATGTCGCTCATATTAATCATGCTCATCGATGCGCCGGGCATTCCGGGGATGTCGAAGCTTGGCATGGCGTCAGAGCGGTCGGTGACCTCGATTTCGATTTCGCGGTCATTCAGTTCGCCGTTGCGCAGCTTTTCGCGGAAGCTGGCGCGGGTGCCTTCGGAAGAATGGTCGCCGACCAGCGCATCAAGGACGCGTTCTTCGGCGTAGATTTCTGCCTGCGCCATGACGGACTTTCGCTGTTTTTCGCGCACCATGTGGATGCTGACTTCTGTCAGGTCGCGAATAATTGATTCAACGTCCTTGCCGACGTAGCCAACTTCGGTAAAGCGTGTGGCCTCGACCTTGATGAAAGGCGCTTGCGCCAGCTTGGCAAGACGGCGGGCAATTTCGGTTTTGCCGACACCGGTTGGCCCGATCATCAAAATGTTTTTCGGGTAAATTTCTTCCTGCAGATCAGGGTCAACCTGCATGCGGCGCCAGCGGTTTCGCAGCGCAATGGCAACGGCGCGCTTGGCATCTTTCTGGCCGATAATGTAGCGGTCTAGCTCGGAGACGATCTCGCGCGGTGAGAAGGCGGGGACGTTTAACGTGTCTTCGCTGGGCATTTGGCTTGGCCTCTGCTGTTTCTGTTCCGGCATTGTTTTTGCTGCTTCACTCATAACGGAAGGTATATAAGTTTGGCTAGGGGCTTATCAAGTATTTTGCGCCCGGTTTGCCGCTTCGCTGTTTCATGATCCAGATTTTTTTCTGGCTTTGGTGTCTATGTTATGCAGGGCTGCGTTGCCAACGGCCAGTAGGATCAGGGGTAGGCCGAAGCCGAATAGAATGAAAAGACCAAGGTTTTTGTTGGCTTCCTCGACCATGGCTTGCGCGCGCTTATAGCCGCGTAAATTATAATCCCATTGCAGCGGATCAGCACCGCGGCCACGCGCGGCCTTTTCGGCAAAACGGTCATAGGTGCGATAGGCGTAACCCAGCTTGTCGATATCGAAGATGTAAAATGATGATGCGACCCAACCCAGAGAAAAAACCATCCAGATTGCCAGCATGATTTTTTTAAAATTCACGGCGTAGCCCTATAGCTTTTCCATGACGATGTTGCCGTTGGTATAGACGCAGATGTCAGCGGCAATTTGCATTGCTTTTCGGGCGATGGCTTCGGCGTCCATATTTTCCTGATCATATAGCGCTCGCGCGGCGGCGAGAGCATAGTTGCCGCCGGAGCCGATGCCGATCACACCATCTTCAGGCTCGACGACATCGCCGGTTCCGGACAGGATCAAAGAGGTTGATTTGTCGCAGACCGCCATTAAAGCTTCGAGCTTGCGGAGGTATTTGTCGGTGCGCCAGTCTTTGGCGAGCTCGACGCAGGCGCGGGTCAGCTGTCCGGGGTGGGCTTCGAGTTTGGCTTCAAGGCGCTCGAACAAGGTGAAAGCATCCGCGGTTGCGCCGGCGAAGCCTGTGATAATGTCACCTTTGCCAAGGCGGCGTACCTTGCGGGCGTTTGATTTCAAAACCGTCTGCCCCATGCTGACCTGACCGTCACCGGCAACGACGACATCACTACCTTTGCGAACCGCGATGATTGTCGTGGCGTGCCAGCCGGGAAAATCCGATGTTCTTTCACTCATAAAACCGTTCCTTTTTACTGTCTATGACATGCGGGGACGGGAGTGATTTGTCAAGTCCGCTCATAAAGTTGGCCATCGTGCGGCGCTGTATTTTACAATGCAATATCAAGCGCGGCGAGCGCTTGCGCCATAGGTATAAAATAATGCAGCCCGCCCGTATCCTGCCCGCCGTCAGCGAGGCCGATGATGTTGCCGTTTTCATCAAGAAGTGCGCCGCCTTCGCTTCCTTTGCCGGTGGTGATGTCGGCCTGAATAAAGTCCTGCCGGACGCCGTTATGACGGATGTTTTCACGAAGGGCGCTGACCATACCGCTGGTCAGGCTGTTTTTGGTTTTGCTGATGCTGCCCGGTGTACCGAACATGTAAATATGTTCGCCGACGGCAGGGGGTTCCGGCCGTAATGGCAGCGTTGTAATTTTCAGATTGTCCGGCAATTCTTCCAGCTTCAGCAGGGCGACGTTACGGATTTTATCGCGGCGCAGGATTTCGGCGGTGAGCGCGGTGCCATCGTCTGTGATAATCCGGGTGCGCAGGCCGTCACCAACGGCGCTGGCCGTGGTCAAGATGTGGCCTTGCGGCGTGAGGAAAACGCCGGATGCATGGCCGAATTTTTGCACCGTAAGCGCGGCGCTGCGGCTCTGTTCCACGCTTTTGGTGAGGGCGGTGCGTGACAGGGGGTGCGGAGGCAGGGTGATTTTTTCGTTCGGGTCAAAACGGCGCGGGCGTTCCGGCTTGGCGGGCGCGTCCTGTTTTGCCGGGGCGATGCCGCGAATGAGCAGATTTTCAAAGGCAGAATCCGCACCGAGATTATGCGCCGCCATGGCAAAGGCGTCTGTAAACATCAGGGTCAGACCTTCGGCGTTCGGCTCCTTACGTTTGGTATAGCCCTCTGTTGTTGTTTTATAGGCAACGCGGCGGTGAAGCGCGTCATAGACCGTCCACTCTACTTGCATGTAAACCTCGCCGACAATGCCGGGGCGCTCGGCGAAAAAGAGCAAAGTGACGTTTTTCGGCTTGTCGCAGGTTTCAAGGTCGATGGTGCGCACCTTGGCGGTGACGGAGTATTCGGCGCGGTCTTGCTCGTCTTCAAGATCGTAGGCGAGGTCAAGGCGGCCAGTGACGTCATAGCCCTGGCCCTCGAGGGCGTCATGGAAGGTTTGTTTGATAAAATCTTTGTCGATTATGTCTTTAAGTGCCGTGCGGCTCACCGGATAGCGCGGCCAGCTGCAATATTTGCCTTCCTTTTCAAAGCCGACATTGGCACCGACCGGTAATAATAATTCGACGCCGCGAAACATAATCGGGGCAGGGGCGGCGTCTTGCGGGATTTGCGCGGCGGGCAGGTAGGCGGCTTGTTGCACCGAGCGGGCGCAGCCGCCGGTAAACAGGACAAGGCTTAGTAAAAGCAGAAGAAAAGGCGTACGCATGAAATAAATCCCGAATTGTCTGTTTAGTGTAAAGGATCAACTGGCGATAGCAACGAGGAAAGGCGTTTAACGGACAAAAATGCTGCAAAGCAAGATAGATAAAGGCTTTTCATTTCGTATTTTCTTCACAATTTAGTGATTGAATAGAAAGAGGGAAGCGGTATTTTAAGCGCAATAATAAAAATGCGCGACAGCAGGGATTTCACCTTTGCGGCGAAAATCGTATCGGGGAACAGAGAAAGGGCAATCCAATGGGTGACCAGACGCAAATCAAACCGGTAAAACCAGAAGCAACGGTCGAGTATATTACGGAACTGACGCCGCCCGAACTTCATGATTTATGTGATGCGACTGACGAGGCCATTCGTGCCGGCGGTGGTTTTGGCTGGGTCAAGCTGCCGGCGCGCGACATTCTGGAGCGTTACTGGAAAGGCGTTTTAACAATGCCGGCGCGCATGTTGTTCGTGGCGCGTCTGGACGGGGTGATTTGCGGCACGGCGCAGCTGGTGACGCCGGCGCGCAACAATGAGGCGCAAAGTTTTGCCGTGACGCTGACGACTAATTTTATTGCGCCGTGGGCAAGGAAGCACGGTCTTGCGCGCAAACTGCTTGAGGAAGCGGAGAAAAAAGCACAGGAAGAGGGCTATTCGGTCATTAACCTTGATGTGCGGGAAACGATGGAAAGCGCGATCAAGCTGTATGAAGCGATGGGCTATGTCCATTTTGGCACGCACCCATATTACGCCCGCGTCGATAACCAGATTATCAAGGGGCGGTATTATTACAAGGTGATTGACCCGCAGGCTGTTTCGCAAACGCCTTAGATACTGCCTTGATTGACAGGATTTTGTGACGCCGACTTGACTTTGCGAATGATTCGCGTTTAGAGTTTAGATGCATTTCATGAGGAATGTGTGTGTAAACAAAGAACAGGAGCAGGATCTATGCCTGTACTTGATTTCGAGAAACCGGCGATGGTTAAAGACACTTCCGTTAAAATCGATAACGGTGTTTCCAGCGTAAGCACGACCGCGCCGACACTCGACAAAAAATAATTATAACTTTTGAAGTTAAAGCAAAGGGCCGCAGTGTGATGCTGGGGCCCTTTGTTTTTGTCCGGATTAATTTATTTGGTTCAAGCCGGTTTGACGTTGTTATCGTCATCCATCAGCAGCACGGTCGGTTGGTAGGTGCGGGCGTCTTCCTGATCCATCTGGCCATAGGCGCAGATAATCACCTTGTCTTCGCGCTGGCAGAGGCGGGCAGCGGCGCCGTTAATGCCGATAATGCCGGAACCTTCTTCGCCTTCGATTGCGTAGGTCGTA
>CBDUPU010000040.1:0-13384 GCA_965369185.1 uncultured Rhodospirillales bacterium | reverse complement strand
ATCAGGATGCAATGGCGGTGCTGCGCTCCTGCGGGATTTCGCTGCCGGATCTGCGCGAACAGCTGGAGCATTATCTAGATAATGAACTGACCTATCTGGTCGATAGCAATATCGAAGAAGCCAAGCCGACAACGGCCTTTCAGCGCGTCCTGCAGCGTGCCGCGATTCATGTCCAGTCATCCGGGCGCGAGGAAGTGACCGGCGCGAACGTACTGGTTGCGCTGTTTTCCGAACGTGAAAGCCATGCGGTTTACTTCCTGCAGGAACAGGACATGACCCGCTTCGATGCGGTCAATTATATTTCTCACGGCATTGCCAAAGTGCCGGGGCAGAGCGAGACAAAATCTCCCGAAGGCGCCGAACAGGAAGCCGAAGACAAAGGGCCAAAGACCGGGCGCGATGCGCTTGACGCTTATTGCGTGAACCTGAATCAGAAAGCGCGGCAGGGCAAGATCGATCCGCTGATCGGCCGTGCCCATGAAGTTGACCGCACCATTCAAATTCTCTGCCGCCGTTCGAAAAACAACCCGCTTTATGTCGGCGACCCCGGTGTTGGCAAAACCGCCATTGCCGAAGGCCTTGCCAAGCGCATTGTCGAAGGCGATGTGCCGGAAGTGCTGCTGGACGCCACGATCTTTTCGCTCGATATGGGGACGCTTCTTGCCGGTACGCGCTACCGCGGCGATTTTGAAGAGCGCCTGAAAGCGGTGCTGGCCGAACTGGAAAAAACCGACGGCGCTGTCCTGTTTATCGATGAAATCCACACTGTCATCGGGGCGGGCGCGACCTCCGGCGGCGCAATGGACGCTTCGAACCTGCTCAAGCCCGCACTGTCAAGCGGCGCGCTGCGCTGTGTCGGATCGACCACCTATAAAGAATATCGCAATTATTTCGAAAAAGACCGCGCCCTTGTCCGCCGCTTCCAGAAGATCGATATTCACGAGCCGAGCATTGAAGATGCCGTGAAAATTTTGAAAGGCCTCAAGCCTTATTACGAAGAGCATCACGGCGTAAAATATACCAATGATGCGCTTCGTGCTGCGGTCGAGCTGTCTGACAGATATATCGGCGACCGCAAGCTTCCGGACAAGGCGATTGATATTATAGATGAAGTCGGTGCTGCCCAGATGCTTGTGCCGCCCTCAAAACGCAAAAAGCAGATCGGCGTCAAGGATATCGAGGATGTCGTTGCCGCGATCGCCCGTATCCCGTCAAAGACCGTGACCAAGGACGACAAGACCGCGCTGCAGAATATGGAGCGCGACCTGAAAACCATGGTGTTTGATCAGGACAATGCCATCAAGGTGCTGGCCGATTCGATCAAGCTTGCCCGTGCTGGCCTGCGCGAACCGGAAAAGCCGATTGGTTGTTACCTGTTCTCCGGCCCGACCGGCGTCGGCAAGACCGAGGTTGCGCGGCAGCTCGCCAAAACACTGGGGATCGAGCTACAGCGTTTTGATATGTCCGAATATATGGAGCGCCATTCCGTCTCGCGCCTGATCGGTACGCCGCCGGGTTATGTCGGCTTTGATCAGGGCGGCCTGCTCACCGATGCGGTGGACAAGCACCCGCATTGCGTCTTGCTGCTCGATGAGATTGAAAAAGCCCATACCGATATTTTTAATATCCTGCTGCAGGTTATGGATTACGGCAAGCTGACCGATAATAACGGCAAGACCGTCGATTTCCGCAATGTCATCCTGATCATGACCACCAATGCCGGGGCGCAGGCCCTTGCCAAAGCGCCGATGGGCTTTGAGCGTGATGTGCGTATGGAAGACGATCAGGAAGAGATCAAGCGCATGTTTACGCCGGAATTCCGCAACCGTCTCGATGCGATCGTGCCGTTCCAGGCGTTGCGCGCCGAAACGGTCGAGAAAGTCGTCGATAAATTTGTTATCCAGCTCGAAGCGCAGCTCGCCGATCGCAATGTCGGCATCGAACTGTCCGATGAGGCCCGCGCCTATCTAGCCAAGGAAGGCTTTGACCCGGCCATGGGGGCGCGCCCGCTGACGCGCGTCATTCAGGAAAAGGTCAAACGCCCTCTGGCCGAAGAGTTGCTGTTTGGCAAACTGGTCAATGGCGGGCTGGTTCTGGTTGATTATCGTGACGGTGAAATCACCTTCGATTTCGAAGCGCCAAAGTCAAAACCTTCGAAAAAATCAGAAGATCAGGAAATCGCCTGAGCCTTTGCTGCAGGCGATTTCACTTCTTTCTTATATAAGCGTTTTTTATTTCTTTCTGGCATCTTTTCTGGAAATATGCTTTCTTAATCCTGTTTTTCGGAAAACGGAGCGCGTTCAGGAACTTGCATGTTCCTTTCTGCATCCTTACGAAAAACATGAGTATTAAAAAAATAAGAAACCACCAGACAGGGAGCGCTTATCTATGGACGCATCACTTGTAACCAAAGAATTACAGGAAACCTGGGAACGCACGATTGCACAGGCCCAGACAATGAAGGCGAGCCTGATAACGCCCGAACTTTTCTTATTTTGTTTGCTCGAAGATTCCCATGCCCGCGCAGTTTTGGAAGCCAGCAATGTTGAGATTCAGGATTTTGGCACAGAGCTGATGTTCCTGGCGCTCGAAGACGCTATGGACGAGCAGATACCCGACAGTTATACAGGCGGCCGTCCGTTTGCAGATGAAAAAATCGGCAACATTCTTGAACGCGCCTATCTCGCCATACAGCGCAGCGGCGAAGACCGTCTGGTTGACGGCATTGACGTCATGATGGCGTTTTATCCTGAAAAAGACTGCCCGGCAGCAAAATTGCTGCAAAAAAGGCTCGACCGCATTGATGCGATCATGCTTGCCAAAAAAGTCGAAAGCCAAGGCCTGCGCTGGACTGAAAGCGGTAAAAAGAGCACAGCGAATACAAATAATAATGTGCCCGCAACAAATCAGCGGCCTGCAGCACCAGCGCAGACACCGGCAAAAGGGAAGAAAAAAATGGGTGAAGCACTGAATTTGTATTGTGTCGATTTGATGGAAAAAGCCACAGACGGAAAGATTGATCCGCTGATTGGCCGTGACACAGAGCTTGAGCGCACCGTACAGGTTTTAAGCCGCCGCTCGAAAAATAACCCGCTTTATGTCGGTGAACCGGGCGTTGGTAAAACGGCGATTGCCGAAGGGCTGGCCCGTAATATTTTTGAAGGCTCCGTTCCCGAAGACATGGAAAACGACTATGTCCTGACCCTCGATATGGGCGCGCTGGTTGCTGGCACGAAATATCGCGGTGAATTTGAAGAGCGTCTTAAGAACGTCCTCAAGGAACTGAAAGAGTTTGAAGACCTGCTGGTTCAGGACTATCACGTCCAGCAAAACAGCAGGGGCAACCAGCTTGCGTCTGCTGCCGGCCGTCCGCCGAAAGTTCATCTTTTTATTGATGAAATTCATACGCTTGTCGGTGCCGGTGCTGCGTCCGGTGGTTCGATGGACGCTTCGAACCTGCTCAAACCCGCACTTGCCAATGGCGAGCTGAGCTGCATTGGCGCGACCACTTATGATGAATATCGCAAGGCGTTTTCCAAGGACAAGGCGCTGGTGCGCCGCTTCCAGAAAATTGATGTCAGGGAGCCCACCGTCGATGAAACCTTCGAGATCCTCAAAGGCTTGCGAAGCCGGTTCGAAAATCATCATGGCGTGACATACACTGACGAAGCGCTTCAGAAAGCTGCCTCGCTTGCCAAACGTTATGTGACCGAGCGCAAGCTGCCGGACAGCGCCATCGACCTTGTTGACGAGGCCGGCGCGAACCAGAAATCCAAGCCGCGCGCCGAACGTAAGACAGAGATTGGCACCGAGGACATCGAGACTGTCGTTTCGACCATCGCCCGCATTCCGCCTGCACGGGTCAGCGAAGATGATAAAAACATGCTCAAATCTCTCGCCGATGACATGAAGAAGGCCATTTTCGGTCAGGATCAGGCGATTGATAAACTTTCCAGCGCCGTCAAGCTGGCGCGCGCCGGAATGCGCGAGCCGGAAAAACCGATCGGTTCCTACCTGTTCGCGGGTCCGACCGGTGTCGGTAAAACCGAAGTTACCAAACAACTGGCAGAACAGCTGGGGCTGGAACTGGTGCGCATCGATATGTCTGAATATATGGAGAAGCACACTGTTTCCCGCCTGCTCGGGGCGCCTCCGGGCTATGTCGGCTACGATCAGGACGGCCTGTTGACCGGCCCGGTTAGCAAGCACCCGCATTGCGTCTTGCTGCTCGATGAAATCGAAAAAGCGCACCCGGATATTTACAATATTCTGCTGCAGGTCATGGATAATGGCCGCCTGACGGATTCCAGCGGTAAAAATGTTGATTTCCGCAACGTCATTCTGATCATGACCACCAATGCCGGGGCGACTGAAAAAGCCAAGCCGGGTATCGGTTTCATGGCGGATGACAATAAAGGCGTAGGCGAAAATCAGGCGATTGCCCGTACCTTCAGCCCGGAATTCCGTAACCGTCTCGATGACGTTGTCAGCTTCGATAATCTGAAGCCCGAACATATGGGCGCGATCGTTGATAAATTCGTTGGCCAGCTGGAAAACCAGCTGCGCGACCGCAACGTCACGATTACGCTTGATCAAAAAGCGCGCGAATGGATTGCGAAAAAAGGCTATGACGAAGCCATGGGTGCGCGGCCGATGGGGCGCGTGATTCAGGAGTATATCAAGAAGCCTTTGTCGGAAGAGATTCTGTTCGGCGCGCTGCAAAAAGGCGGCAACGTCCACATTCTCTTTAACGATGAAAGTGCCGGTAAGGATGCGGAAAGCACCGGGCCGCTGCGTTTTGAATTTAACGCAGCAAGCGGCGCGGAAGCACCGGAGCAAAAGCAGGAAGCCAAACGCCTGCCCGCACCGCAGCATCGCTAGGCACTAAAGATCGCCCGCACGGTTCCCTAGCGGGCGATGATTACCTTGTAATAGAAATAGAATTCGGGGTCGCCGCTGCCGTTGTCTTGTGCAACGCAGCGCTCCCGCCCGTTATCGCCGATTCGCCCGGTATCACTGCTGAACGTTCCAGTAAACTTATTCGCTGCCAGCTCGTTATAGGTCAGGGCGCTGACCATCGGCGGCGTGTTGATCGAATGACCTGCAAGACTGTTGATTGCCTCGCATAATGGCAGCTCTAGCGGGCCTGTTGCGATTATCAAATCGGCATTGGCCGCTACGGTATTGGCACCGCCGCTATCCGTGCCGACATTGGTCAGCTCATATCGCGCGCTAATGACCCAGCGCTTGGCTTCAGGCGGGGTCGCAGACTGGTCGTACCATTCATCCACACCGGCCTGATAACTGATGCCGCCGCCTTCTGCACTAAATACGCGGTTTGCGTTGACGTTACATTGCGGCAGGAATTCGTAATCTGTATCGCCCCACTGGTCGGCGTGAAAGCAAATGTCGCTCTCATCAGTGCCGTTAATCCGCATGCCGCGTACGCCGCGTTGGATCGCGCCGGCATATTGCATGACGTCCGTGGCGCGCAGGCTTGCCAGCTCGTTCATACTTGTATTGCCGCCGCGACCGATTTTTGCAACGGTCATGGACAGCGCGGCGAACAGGCCAACGGCGATAAAGATCCAGTAAATGACCCCGCCGGCTTCTGAGGAACGATCATGGTTCATATAAAAAGTTTACCATCTTTGCGGCAAAGATCATCAACTTGTTTGCCCCGGATTGTTTTGCCCCAATAAAAAAGAGCCCCGCAAGGGGCTCTTGATGTTTCGTGTCGCTCGTAAATTTTAAGGTTTCGGAGCGGTGTTATTGTCTCTGCGCACCCGCATTTGCTTGACCTTCTGGACAACTTCTTCGCCATCCATGTGGCGGCGGTTTTGCCGCTCGAGCATTTCTTTAACTTTCGGGCTGTTTTCCGGATACTGCACGTTATCGATGATGCCAAGCTGCTTGGCCTCTTCGGCGCGCATGAAATAATCATTGGTGAAGATTTTGTCGATTTCTTCATCGCTCAGATCGGTATGAACGCGGTAAACGTCTTTCAAACGCTCGTTCAGATACTGGCTTTCCTCGTTGGAAACATCCATATCCATTGCCTTGCCCTGAGAGCCGCCACTGAGCTGGTGCAGCATGATGTTGGAGCTCGGCCATGCGTTGCGGTGCCCCTCGGAACCGCCAACCAGCAGGATCGAACCCATCGACATGGCGATGCCCATGGAATTGGTTTCGATGATGACGCCTTCGGATTTCAGAAGCTGCATAGCATCATAAATCATCAGCCCGTCATTAACGTAACCGCCGGGGGAGTTGATCATCATTTTGATCGTGCGGTCTTTTTCCGGCACGCTTTCAACGCCCTGGCCGCTTTCTTCGGCAGCGTCAAGGACCGGCTTGATCTTGTCGTAATAAAGGTGCAGCAACTGCGCGACGATGGTGTTCGCCATGCCCGGCTCAACCTGATAGGTCACGAAAATGACATTGCTGTCCATCATCCGCGAATAAATGTCCTGCGCAACGCGCCCGCCTTTGGGATGGTCGCGAATAACAGTCGGGATTACCATGTTTGTCGGGGAATTATCGTTACTAGCTGCGTGGCCGTTAAACGGTTTGCGGATGTTATCGGTCATTATTTACGCTCCCTGTTTGTTCATCTATGATGACTTTTTGGGCCACCATCTTGTTTTTTTATTTCATAAGAAACGCAGCCTAGGACATATTTTGTATAATGACAAGGGGCTAGATTCCATTATTCCGCCGCTTTTTTTGCTTCCAGTAGAGGGGTCGCTATGAAAAATGCAAATGCCAGCAATATCTTAATTCTCGTCGCTGATGATAATGAAAAGCCGCGCGAATTTATCGCCGGCGTTCTTGAGAGTTATGGTTTTACCGTGATTCAGGCCGTCAACAGCGGCGCGGCGATTCGGGTTGTCGAGGATCATGATGTCGATGTTGCGATTATCGCCCATCGTATGAAGCCTAATGACGGGTTCGAAATCGCAAAACACGTCCTGCTCAAGGGGCGTAAAACCGGCATGGTGATGCTGACATCCGATGCCAGTACCGACCTTTTGATTCAGGCCGGCCAGTATAATATCGGTCAGGTCATAAAAACGCCTGTGGAGCCTGACAGGCTGGTGCAGACCGTCAAACGCATGGTACGTGCCCGCGGCAAAAACCCTGACGCGATCGGCGGCGAGATGAGCAAGGTCTTTTCACCGGCTGATATTATGAAGCGCGTTATCGCACTGGCCAGCCAGAATGCCCGCGCCGGTCTCGGGGGGCCGTTTGCCGCAATCGTCACTGACGGGCAGGGGCATATTCTCGGCGAAGGCGTGAACGGCGTCAAAATGCGCTGCGACCCGACCGCCCATGCCGAGGTGCTTGCCATCCGCCGCGCCACCGAAAAGCTCGGCAAACCGCGCCTAGATGACTGTGTCATTTATTGTAATACCGAACCGACCATGCTCGGCGAGGCGCTGATTATCAGCACCGGCGTTGCCAAAGTTTATTACGGTATCAGCCATGTTGAGGCCGGAACGCCGCGCACCGAGGAAGAGGGCATAATGGGTGAAATCGCCAAGCCGCTCCGCCAGCGTACCGTCCCGCATGAGCAATTATGCAACGAGGAAGCAATGGACGTCTTTCGCAACTGGCGCGGCGATAATCCTGCGAACTCTTAAAGCTGCTAAGGTTGTTCGGTCTTATGCCCGGCTTCGTGTAATTGCGCCTTATTCTCGAATCGCCATAGCGGTGAGGTGAAATAGCCTTGATAGTGCGCCTCCTCCTCGGCGCTTAATATGTCGTGGGGCCCGGCGGCAAGCTGCTCCATTTCTTCAAAAACGCCTTGATAGGCAGGATCAAGGATCTCAAGCTTACCTTCGCTGCGGATAAACTCGATAAACTGGCTATAAGCCCCGACCGGCTGAGGCCCTGATGAATGCAGCGCCAGCTTGCCGCCATATGTCTCGTACAGTGCCTTGTTGATCTTCCAGTCGCGCACTGCGGCGGCTGCGATACCGCGTTCTGCCTCGGCGACCATTTCCTCGAATTCGGGCGGCATTTTGCCTTTATGGGCCTCTCGTTCATTGTAAAAACTGATGCTGGTTTCGATTTTCTGCAGCAGGGAACGCAGCTTGAATTCTTCTTCCTGCGGATAGGTGCGGTGCGCCAGCATGTCCTTGATCTTTGCGGCGGCCTCGATGTTTTCCTGATGGCTGCGCCGCAGCGAATCCTTAAGCGCTTTGCTGTAAAGATAGGTTTCCTCCGCCGTCGGTTCCAGCTGCGCTGCATCGAATTTCTTATGCAGTGCGGTCATCCACAGCATATCTTTCAGCTGCTCCATGTTGCGGGTCTGCATTGCCTCTTCAGGGTCGAGCCCTTGCGCTTCATATTGCTGCTTGATTGCGGCGACGTGCTCGTTTTCGGTGGTAATGTCCTCGCGGCATACGGTCTGGCCGAAAAGCCGCGCAACAGGCGTACACGAAGAAGCCTCTTGTTGCGGCGGCAAAACGGTCGCCGACAAGTCTTGCGCAAACGTTGCGGTCATAGGCGCGCCGGCGCAGATCGTGGTGATAAAAAAGCCGAGAAGCCGGGTTTTCAACTGCATAAGACTTGATTCCTTCGTCACTTTGCGTCATTCCTGTTAGATAAATTTTATGGGGAAGAAGTGAATGGGTCTATTTAAATTTCTCGGCGTACTGTCCCCGGCGCATATCGGGCTGGTGACCTTGCTGAAACGTCCTCGCAAAGTCGGGATCGACCAGCTTGGTAATAAATATTACAGCGCACCGGCGCGCCGCGGTTACAATCATGAACGGCGCTGGGTCATTTATAAAGGCGCACCGGAAGCATCTTCGGTGCCGCCGGAATGGCATGGCTGGCTGCATCACCAGACTGACCGCGTACCCGGTGAAGAACCGTCTTATCGCCGCGACTGGCAACAGCCGCATAGTGGCAACATGACCGGTACCAACATGGCTTACAGACCGCCCGGCCACTTGCTTGCCGGAGGCAAGCGCGATGCCGCGACCGGCGACTATGAATCATGGACTCCGCCGGAAAAATAAAACTTATAAAAAAACAGGCTGATAAGGCCCAAAAATCTGATAGCTTAAGCATATAAAGAAAGACAAAGAAGGTAGCGATATGAAGCGTAGCGTAATTGAGACAGTTCTGGGGGCGGTTGTGCTTTTTGTCGCCGGGTTCTTTCTTGTATTCAGCTATAAAACCGCGAATGTAAGCAAGGTCAGCGGCTATGAAGTGACGGCTGATTTCTCAGGTATTGGCGGTCTTTCCGTTGGTGATGATGTTCAGATCAGCGGCGTGAAAATCGGCTCAGTTACCGATGTATCGCTCGATCCGGAAACCTATCTTGCTCGCGTCCGTATGAGCATCAAGCCTGAAATAAAGCTGCCCGAAGACACCGCGGCTCTGATCAGCAGCGAAAGCTTGCTTGGTGGCCGCTATCTTGCGCTGGAGCCGGGCGCATCCGAAGAGATGATCTCTTCCGGTGGCCGTGTTCCTTATACGCAGGCGCCGCAAAATCTGGAGCAGCTGCTCGGCCAGTTCATTTTCAGTATGCAGGGCGATGATTCACAAGAATCCCAGTAACAGCGTTTTATCCTTCTTTTTACTACTGTGCCTGATTTTTGCCGGGGCACCGGTCGCCCGTGCTGAAATGCTGGACCACCCCGTTGTCAAATTGCAGTCGCTGGATAAAAGTACCGCGCGCACCATGACGTTCGAGGCGCGGGTCGGCAGTACTGTGAAATTCGGACCGCTCTATATCAAAATTCAGGCCTGCCGCAAGGCACCGCCGATCGAACAGCCTGAATCCGCTGCTTTCCTGCAAATCTGGGAAGTGACCTCGGAAGAAAAAGCCAAATGGGTCTTCAGCGGCTGGATGTTTGCTTCTTCTCCGGCGCTCTCGCCGATGGACCACCCGATTTATGATGTCTGGGTCATTGATTGCCTTGATGAACTTCCGGCCGAAAAGTCTGCCGAAGAAAACGCCGCACCCGATGGTGACGCGGATGCGGCTTCAGATAACGCGGCCGATAAGAGCGTTCCTGAAGACAAATCGTCCACAGTCAAGCCTTTGCCCGAAGAAGCGGCTGCCGGCGACTAAGCGCACATTTTCATATTTGTATGGTAAATCGGCTTAACGGTTAAACCCGAGAATGCCCGGTTTGCTGTCATTGGCCGGCGACATATCAATGCGGCGCGGCTTATCTTGCGTGGCGGCCTGATTAAAAACCTCGGATCTTGCCCCGGAACTCCAGGCTTCGACACTGGCTTGAATGTCTGCAGGATTCATAATCATAGCTTTACTCACCTTCTCGCAACATCTATCAGCTTGCGCTGTTTATTAATGAGGAATTAACATCAGCCTAACAAACAATTAACACTTTGTCAATTTTTTGTAACAAAGTAGCTAACAGCATGCAGTTTATTGTAATAAAATTATCGTGTTATGTCCGGTTTGCGAGGTAGTCATGCACCAGATTTTGTTCGTCGTGACCGCTTGAAATAAAGTCTGCGTCATTGCTCAGCGCTAGATGCAGCGCCTGCAGATATTCATCGCGCGGCACTTCATATACGCCGAACTGTTCGAGGTGAGGGTTGGTAAATTGTGTGTCCAGCAGGCTAAACCCGCCCTTCCATAGCCGCGCGCATAAATGCACCAGTGCGATTTTACTGGCATCGCGGGCACGGGAAAACATGCTCTCCCCCATAAACGCCCCGCCAATCGCCAGCCCGTAAAGCCCGCCAACCAGCTTGTCGCCGTCCCACGCCTCGACGCTATGGGCGTAACCGGCATGGTGCAGGTCGATAAACATCTTGCGAATGCCGCTATTGATCCATGTTTCCACCCGGCCTTTACCGGGCGCAGCGCAGCCGTCAATCACCTCTTCAAAGGCGGTATCGATCTTTACCTGATAGGGAAATTTCAGAACCGTGCGCTGCAGTCTGGCCGGAATGTGCAATCCGGTGATGGATAGCTGGCCGCGCAGCGGCGGGTCATACCAGTGAAATTGCGCGGCATTTCTGCTGTCGGCCATGGGAAACAGGCCGCATTGATAGGCGCGAATAACGTCTTCCGGTGTAAACGGTTCCATAAATGTAAGAATACTGCAAATTGCCGCAAAGGTATAACGGGCTTTTGCTACTGGCGCAGATCAGCGCTCGGCCAGCTTCTTTTCCAGCCAGTGAATATCGTACGCGCCGCTATTGAACTCTTCCTGCTCCAAAATCCAGTAATGCAGCGGCAGAGTGGTTTTGACACCGTCAACCACCGTTTCGACGATGGCGCGGCGCAGCCGGCGGATCGCTTCCTCGCGGTTACGGCCATGAACGATCAGCTTGCCGATCATCGAATCGTAATAGGGCGGAATGGAATAGCCGCCGTAAATCGCCGAATCAAACCGGACGCCCAGACCGCCGGGGGCGTGGAACTGGGTGATTTTTCCGGGTGAGGGCATGAAATTGTTCGGGTCTTCCGCATTGATCCGCACCTCGATCGCATGGCCGCGCAGGCGGATGCGGTCTTTATTGACGCTCAAGGTCTCGCCGGCGGCAACGCGGATTTGCTCTGCGATCAGGTCAATGCCGGTAATCATTTCCGTGACCGGGTGCTCGACCTGAATGCGGGTGTTCATTTCCATGAAATAGAACTGGCCGTCTTCATAAAGGAACTCGATCGTACCGGCGCCGCGATAGCCCATCTCGCGGATAACGTCAGCGGCCAGCGTACCGATCTGGTTGCGCTCTTCTTCGCTGAGTACCGGTGAAGGCGCTTCTTCGACCAGCTTCTGGTGACGGCGCTGGATAGAGCAGTCGCGCTCGCCAAGGTGAATGGCGTTGCCGTGCGTGTCGCCGAAAATCTGGATTTCGATATGGCGCGGTTTTTCGAGATATTTCTCCATATAAACCGTGTCGTCGCCGAAATTGGCTTTGGCTTCGCTGCGGGCGCGGTTAAACAGTTCCGCAAACTCCTCTGGCTTGCGCACGACCTGCATCCCCTTGCCGCCGCCGCCTGAAGCGGCCTTGATCAGGACGGGAAAGCCGACTTCCTCGGCAAAGCGCAAACCTTCTTCGGCGCTGGTAATCGCGCCGTCAGAACCCGGAACGACCGGCAAGCCGAGCGCCTTGACCGTTTGCTTGGCACGTACTTTGTCGCCCATCGTCTCGATATGTTCCGGCTTCGGCCCGACAAAGGTAAAGCCGTGCTCTTCAACCATCCGCGCGAACTGTGCGTTTTCAGACAAGAACCCGTAACCGGGGTGGATGGCGTCTGCACCGGTCAGCGCCGCTGCCGACAAAATAGAAGGAATGTTCAGATAGCTGTCCTTGCTCGCCGCGGGGCCAATGCAAACACTTTCATCGGCAAGCCGCACGGCCATTGCGCTGGCGTCGGCTGTGGAATGTACTGCAACGGTCTGGATCCCCATTTCGCGGCAGGCACGAATAATCCGGAGGGCAATTTCACCACGGTTGGCTATCAGGAGTTTTTTAAACATATCAGAATCTCAGAATTTCAGAATTTCGGAATCTCAGAACTATGATTTTGTATAGAGCGATTGTAGCATGCGCACAATCTCATCATAACTTGTAACCCAGGACATGGACATATCATCGTCTATATAGCCAAGTTCCCGGCAATAATCGACCCATACCTGCATTTCATGCGCTGACCCGATGGCCATCAGTAAAAATCGTTTAAATTCGGCTTTAGACCCTTGTTGTTTGGCGAAGCCCTCTGCAATATTGGCGCAAATGCCTTTGCTGGCACGGCGCATTTGGTCTGCTAGCCCGCTATATTGTTCGGTCTTGGGAAAATTCAGGCTTTCGCGATGGACATCAAGAGAAACGGCAAAAGATTTTTGGTAAACCTGTAAATCCCTGTACCCGGAAACGAATGCCCTGACAGGGGAATTCTCATTTCTGAGATTCTGAGATTCAGAGGTTCTGATCATCTTTATTACTCAATGACCATCAGAACTTCGCCGAATTCGACCGGCTGTCCGTTTTCAACGAGGATCTGCGTTACCGTGCCGGCTTTTGACGCCTTGATCGGGTTCATCACCTTCATCGCTTCGATAATCAGCAGCGTGTCGCCTTCGGCTACGGTAGTGCCTTTGGAAACGAACGGTGCCGCACCGGGCTCGCCTTGCATATAGGCTGTGCCGACCATCGGAGAGCTGACAGCGCCGGGATGGTCGCTTGCCGTTGTCGCCGGTGCTTCGGTATTGGCCGGTTGCGGTGTAGTCGGATCGGAATCCATAAAGCGCGTACCAATCGCAGCGCCGCCTACGCCAGAGATCACTGCGGCGCCTTTATTGACGCGGATCATCTGCTCGCCATCGACCACCTCGATCTCGCCAAGGCCGGTTTCATCCAGTAGTTCCGCCAGTTTGCGGAT
>CBDUPU010000039.1:0-13731 GCA_965369185.1 uncultured Rhodospirillales bacterium | reverse complement strand
CGTCCGCAATTATCAGGCCAATAACAATATGAAGGCGATGAAAAAGGGCGACCGCGCCTTTTTCTATCACTCGGTCAAAGACAAGGAAATTGTCGGCATTGTCGAAGTTGTCAAAGAGCACTATCCCGACCACACTGACAAGACAGGCCGTTTCGGCATGGTTGATTTTAAAGCCATTGAACCCGTCGCCAAACCTGTAACGCTCGCCGACATCAAGGCCAATCCCGACCTGCAGGACATGGCTCTGATCCGCCAGTCGCGCCTGTCCGTATCGCCGGTCAGCGACAGCGAATGGAAAGTCATCCTGAAAATGGCCGGCATGGCGTGAACAGCGCCCCGCCTGAGACCCCGCACTTTACGCGCCGCGACATTTTCCTGCTTGCTGCCGTTATTTTAAGCTGGGGGCTTCACCCTCCGGTTATGAAGCTCGGCGTTGAAACCGTGCCGCCCGTCTCGCTTAATACCGCCCGCTTTATCCTTACCGCGCTCGTCTTTCTGCCATTTGCCGGAAAAATTTCCGCCAGCGACCTTAAAAAGCTTGTTCCGGTCGCATTATTTTTTGTCTGCGGCAACCTGATCTTTGCCTATCTGGCGCTTGCATACATAACGTCCAACAGCTTTGTGATTATCATGCAGGTATCGCAGCCCGTCACGATCCTGCTCGCCCGTTTTCTGTACGGCGAACATTTTGGCTGGAAAACAGCGCTCGGCATTATGGTCGCCTTTTCCGGCCTGCTGATTGTCTTTGGCGCGCCCGATGTCATACAGGCCCCGCTCGGCGCGATGCTGGCCGTCATGGCCGCGACCTCCTGGGCGGTCGGCTCCTTGTCCATGAAACGCACCGCCCACATAAAACCCGCCGCCTTTCTCGGATACAGCTACCTGATGGGCGTACCCGTTGCCTTAGTGACAACGCTGTTGCTTGAAACAAACCAGATTACCAGCTTCATGGATGCGCCGCCGCTAACCCTCGGGTTCGTTCTATCCTATCAGGTCATCTTGATGGGCATTATGAGCTTTGTCTGGAGCCTGCTCATCTCCCGGCACAAAGCACAATATGTCGCACCGTTCCTGATGCTCCAGCCAATCATCGCCGTCATCGGCAGCTACTTCCTGCTTGGCGAAAGCCTGAGCTGGAACGTCGCCCTCGGCGGACTGACCGTCCTTGTCGGTATCGGCATCGTCCACTGGCGGCGTTTTGTAAGAGCATAAATCCTACCTCTCATACCCCACACCTACTTTTCATATTTTTTATTTGCGGGATTATGAAAAGGCCTCTATACCTTCACTGGATAACATCTAAAAGGGATAGCAACTATGACCAAACTTAATAAAATTTTCGCCGGTGCCGCAGCTGCCGCCGTACTTGTTGGAGGCGTTTACTCCGCGTTCGCTCTTTATTCTCATAATGGCAGCGAGTTCAAGATTGTGATGAATAAAGGCAAGGCCGTCTCTGTCAGCTCCGAAGGACTTGGCTTTGCGTGGGGGTTATATGACCGGGTACACTCTTTTCCGCGCACCCGCCAAATCACCTCAATTGCAGATAAAGACGTTACGCTGCGTTCAGCTGACGGCGAAGAGTTTATCGGCGGTATCCGCGTCGAATACCAGTTTACCTTCCAGGAAGGCGCGGAGCACGAAGAAGCCAACAAACTTATGATCAGCAACCTGTTCCGCGACTTTAATATTCAGGACACGGACGCATTCTGGGAAACCGATGCCATTGACCCGGTTGAAAAAACTGTCAATGCCCGCGCAAAAACAGCCGCTGTTGGCGTCTTCGCAGGCATTAAAACCGATGAGTATCAGGATAATATCGACAAGACTCGCGGAGACATTAAAGACCGCCTGCAAGCAATCGTCGATGCCGAAGGCCTCCCGATCAAAATCGTAGAAGTCGATACCAGCGGCGTTTCCCCGCACCCTGATGTACAAAAGCGCATTAACCGCATCGCTTCAGAACGCCGTGAAAACGAACGCGCGCAAGTCACGATCGACAATGCTGCCCTCGTAGAGCAGGCAACTGAAAAAGAAGCGCAGGCCGTCCTGAAATTCGCGAACGCCCTGCGTGAAGCCGGCTATTCCGAGGAGACAATTATCGCCCTGAACTGCCAGCGTCTTGCAGACAGAGCCGACCGCTTCGGCATTCCCTTCGGCGTAAATTGCAACGGCGCGGCAAACAATACGTCGGTAGCCGTAGATCCTTCCAAGGTAAATACGCATCAAAATAAAGAGGCACCGGCGGCACCTGCTCCCAACTAAATTGCCTCTTCACAGTTTGACAAAGAGCCTCCCTACAGGAGGCTCTTTTTTTTGCCGGCACAAGCGAATAGCCCCCATCGACTTACCCCCTGTCCCGTGCTAAAAATAACCCTAAATAATTACAAATATAACAAAGATAACAGTGTGAGGAACCGACCATGAACCAGCCGCTAAGCAAGAATCAGGAGAAAGAAGAAAGAGCCATGGACATTTTCACGCCCCCTGAAAACATTGCGCAGTCTGCCCATATCGACGCTGCCGGATATGACGAAATGTACCAGCGTTCGATCAAAGACCCTGAAGGCTTCTGGGCGGAAATGGCCGAGCGGCTCGACTGGTTCAAAACACCGCAAAAAATCAAGAATGTCAGCTATGACGCAAAAGACCTGTATATCAAATGGTACGAAGACGGCGTTCTGAACGCCTGTTACAACTGTATCGACCGCCACCTGCCCGAGCGCGAAAACCAGACCGCGATAATCTGGGAAGGTGACAGCCCGGACATCGACAAGACAATTACCTATGGCGAGCTAAAAGGCGAAGTCGCACGGCTTGCCAATGCGCTGAAAAGCCGCGGCGTTAAAAAAGGCGACCGCGTCACCATCTATATGCCGATGGTGCCCGAAGCCGCCTACGCCATGCTCGCCTGCGCCCGTATCGGCGCGGTTCACTCTGTCGTCTTTGGCGGCTTTTCCCCTGATTCGCTAAAAGACCGCATTCTTGATTGCGAGTCAGAATTCATTATCACCGCCGATGAAGGCGTCCGGGGCGGCAGAACGATCCCACTCAAGAAAAATGTTGATGAAGCCCTGAAGTCCTGCCCGGACGTCAAGACCGTGCTTGTTCTTGAACATACTGGCGGCGCAATTGACTGGAATGAAAACCGTGACATCTGGTGGCACGAGCTTGTCGATGACCAGAGCAGCGATTGCCCTTGCGAGGAAATGAACGCAGAGGACCCGCTCTTCATCCTTTACACCTCCGGCTCCACCGGCAAGCCCAAAGGCGTGTTGCACACAACCGGCGGCTATATGGTTTACACCTCACTGACCCACGAGCTTGTCTTTGATTACAAGCCGGGCGACGTTTACTGGTGCACCGCCGATGTCGGCTGGGTTACCGGTCATTCCTATATCGTCTATGGCCCGCTTGCCAACGGCGCGATTACGCTGATGTTTGAAGGCGTACCGAACTATCCTGATTTCTCTCGCTTCTGGCAGGTCGTTGAAAAGCACAAGGTCAATCTTTTCTATACGGCTCCGACCGCGATCCGCGCCCTGCTCCAGCATGGCGATGCCCCGGTCAAGGGTACAGACCGCAGCTCCTTGCGCATTCTTGGTAGCGTCGGCGAACCGATCAACCACGAAGCATGGATGTGGTACCACAATGTCGTCGGCGAAGGGCGCTGCCCGATCGTCGATACATGGTGGCAGACAGAAACCGGCGGACACATGATCACCCCGCTTCCCGGCGCAATAGCGACCAAGCCGGGCAGTGCGACAAAGCCGTTTTTCGGCGTGAAGCCAGACATCGTCGATAATGACGGCAACACGCTGGACGGTGCCTGCGAAGGCGCGCTGGTTATCAGTGACAGCTGGCCCGGCCAGATGCGCACCGTGTACAAAGACCATGAGCGCTTCGTCCAGACCTATTTCACCACCTTCAAGGGCAAATATTTCACCGGTGACGGGGCGCGCCGCGACGAAGACGGTTATTACTGGATTACCGGCCGCGTCGATGATGTTCTGAACATCTCCGGCCACCGCCTCGGCACCGCCGAAATCGAAAGCGCGATTAACGAGCATGAGGCCGTATCCGAAAGTGCCGTTGTCGGCTTTCCCCACGACATTAAGGGGCAAGGCGTATACGCCTTTGTCACGCTGATGAAAGGAGTAGATCCCACTGACGCCATCAAGGACGAAATCAACACGCTCGTGCGCAAGATTATCGGCCCGATTGCCAAATGCGACGTCATCCAGTGGGCACCTGCCCTGCCAAAGACCCGCTCCGGCAAAATCATGCGCCGCATCCTGCGCAAGATCGCCGCGCATGAGGAATCCAGCATCGGCGACACCAGTACGCTGGCCGATCCGGACGTTGTAAAGGATCTGCTGAAAAACCGGGCGTAACCCGGACATAACCCGCCGCTTGCAGAATTGCTATACCATCCGGATCAGCCCCTCAGAAAGCTGGCTGATCCCGATATAGCGTTTGGGCTGGCTCTTTCGGCGACACTATCTGCCCAATTTTGCATATTACGGCTTGATCCTGTATTATTGCGCCATAGCTTAATCGGACAGGAGGACAACAAATGACAATTTCAAAGATGGAAGACCTCAAAGGTCATATGTGCCGCTGGCCGCACGGTGATCCGCGCAATAAGGACAAGTTTCACTTTTGCGGCGACAGGCGCGATCAAGGATCGCCTTACTGTCACAAGCACGAGCATATCGCCCGGCGCGGCAGTGAAGCCGCAAAAGCCCAGGCCCAAACCCAAAAAGCCGCTTAAGCGGCTTTTTTTCTGCGCTTTTTTATTGACACATACGCGATTTCTTTTCATAACTACGCAACTCAAAAACAAAAAATAAGTTAAAGAACATGGACTCTAAAAAATCCCTGCCCAAGCTGCCATCCCGAACCCTGATCTGTGCCTTGCGCGTGGCCCCGTCTTTTTACAAGGCCGTTCAGGAAGCCATCGCCGAAAATGGCGATCCGACAGTAATTCTCTGGCAAGGACAAGCCAAAGTGCATGGCGATGGCACCGCCAACCCGTCTTTGTTCGTGCAGGATAATTTTAGCGACCATCCCGGCGCGCCTCTCAGCCCGGAAGAAAAAGCCGCCATTCAGGAAAAGCTCCGCGACCCGTCTTACAAATTGCACATTATCAACGGCTTCGCAGGCGATAACGCGAACACCCGCGCCATTGGCGGCGCCTTTGCCATTATGCACGCCGACATCGAATACCGCGCCAAGGGCGGCGTATCACGCATCGCATATGATTTGCTCTATGACGGCGATGGCCGCAACGACAAGATCCACGAAGTCGAGCATGAAGGCGACGACGGCAAATCCAGGAAAATCTCCGAAGACAACGCCCCGACCGGCATTTATGCCCCGCAGCTATACCGCCGCAGCGGCGCTGATGAAATTTCAGTATTCGACCCGCACTCCAAAAAACACGAAGAAAATCTCCGCGCCGCCTTTGACAAAGCAAGCGTCTCTATTCTGTCCACCCTGTCGCAAATGGCAGATAACATTATCGCCACCCATGAACAGGCCATTCTCGATGGGCGCTTCCGCATTGGCGCCCCTGATGGTTGGGACAAGAAAGACGACCCGGAGCGCAACGCCGCGATTGGCCGCGTCTTTACCGTTGCCGGCCTGATCTGGCAGCGTATGCCGGAACTGCAAACATCATACAAAACACCGCGCGCTTTTGCCGACGCGATCATCTTCGGCCTGACCAAAATCCGTCAGGCCGCCTACCCCGGCGCCCCCGCCAAGCCGGTCGTAACCGGACTGCACGGCGACGTCAAAGGATGTGATTGCCAGCTGCTTGACGATCTGGCCGATAGCGGCGGCAGCCTGATTCAGAGCGGCAACGCCCTGTTAAAAGCCGGCGCGACAAATGTCGATGCCGCGGTTTGCCACGGTCCGGCTGCAGAATCCAGCCTGCAGCGTATCTTGAACGAAAAGGATCAGGCAGGAAAACCGGTCATCCGCCAGCTTGCCATCAGCAACACCATGCCCCGTGTGGAAGAGTTTCATAGCCGTCTGGGGCAAGACGATAAAAAACGCGCCGCCCTGATTAACAGTGCCGACGCGTATATCGCTTATTTGCGGGCTGCCAACGCCCCCTGATAAAAGGCTTGTTGGGGCTTACGCCCAAACCGCACGCTTGTCATCATTGACAGAAACCAGCGCAAAGTCATTTGCCGCAGATAGCCGCTTGCCTGTCGCCTTGAAAGTCTGGCCCATAATCCAGTACATCACGGCGAACCAGAAAAAAACGTCACTATCACGTTCCTGACGGCGCTTTTCGATGCTGGCCCTAGCCTGCTGCACTTCTTGCTCGGCACGACGTTTGCGCAAACTGCTCGCCAGCGC
The DNA here is from genome assembly GCA_965369185.1 of uncultured Rhodospirillales bacterium. Lineage (GTDB taxonomy): Bacteria > Pseudomonadota > Alphaproteobacteria > Micavibrionales > Micavibrionaceae > UM-FILTER-47-13. The sequence continues at coordinate 7,362 of CBDUPU010000039.1, read as the reverse complement.
GTCATTAACCTCCTGCTCGCGGCTTTCCTGCAACTCAATCAACCGGGTTTGCAAGGCGCTTCTCGCACTGTCCAGCATATCATTGGCAACATCGGTCATGGGGTCACCCAGGCCGTTTTCACGCGCCAGCTTTTTATGGCGGGCATTTGCATCAAGATATTCCTTGTGAAGGCTGGCAAGAACCGGATCGACCGGCATAAACGCCTCGATTTCCTGCAATGGATCACTCGATTGCTCAGGCGCTGCCTTATCGTCAGCGCGCACACTATCCAGGCGCCTGACCATATCGCTGATAATTTTCTCCAAAGACCCGTTAGACATTCCCGTGAAACCCACACAAATTATTGTTTTTATTTATTATTATTAACTTGCCTGCATTTTACGCCAGCAACAGTAAAAAACGGGTTAATTATAGCAAATATTTTAAATTTCCTCTCTATGCCGCAGAAAACAGCGGCTTTCCACGCCGCAAAATTGCATGGACTTGGCAAAAAGTGAGACAATATTAGTAGGGAAAGGAGATTAAATGTCCGATAAGAACAAATCCCGTATCTTTGAACTAAAACAAAGTTTGCTCAGAAGAGCGTGGGCCGGAGAATCAAGCCTAGCCGCCAACGGCGCCGAAATGATCCTGCTAATCCAGATGAGAATGGCACAATGCCAACCAACCAAAGGGTTTCATGAATTTGCCCTTGAAGAAACCCGTGTACTGGATGTGGATCAGCCGCGCAGTGTACGTATGCTGAACACTCTTGCCCGCTATAATGAGGAAGACGCGCGTTATAGCCAGAATAACGGGGCAAGCATACACTAGACGGGTAATGACGGGCCGAAAATCGGCCCGTACCTGCAGGTGGCGCTGGATTGATATTTATTGCAAGCGCATGCCGTAACGCTTTGCGCGGGCTTGTGCTTCCTTCATATACAATTCAGCCGCTCTCCTGTCACCAATCTGCAGCTTTAACTTGGCCAGAGTCGTCAGAAATTCGAGGTCTAGCTTTCCTTTTTTGCGCGGCCACTCAATGCCTTCCTCCATAACCTGGACGGCACTACGAACATCGCCTTCCGCTGCGTATATATTGGCAAGCCCGATCCGTGAATCCGTAGCAAGCGCATATTGGACACGCGCACGCAGATCCCAGTTTGCCGTATATCCCGGATTACGCTTTTCAGCTTCATCCAGATAATAAATCGCTTCGGAGTAAATTTTGCTCATGGCGTCCTTTGGCATCTGTTTGCTGTAAGCCCACAGATGATTTACCCGGATCCGCGCCTCATACTCGTAATAACGCGCATAACTGCCCGGCGCTATTTTCCCTGCGGCTTTCAGCGTATCAAGCGTGGCCTGACGGTCGCCGGACTGGGACAATTTCTGCGTTTCTGCCATCAGATAAGTCGTCACCGTTGCGCGCGCAGACCATCCACCGACAATCAGAACCGCCGCCGCAAGCGCCGCAACGCCGCCCCAGCGAAGCTTTGCAGTAGGCTTCCAGATAACCCGCGTGCTTTCATCCCCCAGCGCGCGCTCTGTCATCATGTACCAATAGGCCAGCATACAGGCGAGCGGGATCAGCATCCCCGGCATATAAAGGTGGTAATTCATATGCGCATGACCGGTCAGCGCAAGCATACCGCAGAACGGTGCCATAATATGAAGTCTGGTAACAAGGTCCTCACGCCCGGCAGCGCGCACCGCGCTAATCGTCCGCAGCAAAATACAGATCAATGTGCCATAGAACAGGACAGGAGCCATAATCCCCATTTCCGCGCCATATTGCAGCGGGTCCATATGGGCAAAGAAACCGTCACTGCGATCAAGCGGATTACGATAGGCAGGATAGAAAAAGTAGAAAGACCCCAGACCGGAACCGAGGAATGGGTTATCCCTGATCATGGCAAGCGTCGATGACCAGAGATAGTAACGGTCTTCCATACTGCGTGCCGTAACAAAGCCGCCGCCGCTGACCAAATTCTCCTGCAGCGCGCCTTCATGATAAATATTACCAATAAGCGGAACCACAAGTAGAAGCGCGACAACATAAGCCAGCTTCTTCCATGGGAATCCTTCCGGATTTCGCACTAATGCAAACGGCGCAAAGACTAACGCACTAATCCCGAAAGATACCAGTCCGCCCCGACTTTGTGTGACGACCAGAGCCATAAAAAACACGCACAACATAATTGCTGAAACAGCAATATTACGCTTTCCCTTGGCCAAGAAGAACAGGCCAAGCGCCGGGAAAATCCCGATATTCATCAAACCGCCAAGACTGTTCGGGTCAAGGAACGGGTGATGGACACGTACACCGACAAGCGGCGTCCCATAAAAGAAAAAGAACTGGATCACCGCCCAGACGGCAAACCCGAATATACCTACCCATAGCATGAGCGTATGAACACTCACCCACTCCTGACCGCGATAGGCCATGATCGAGGCGGCAAAAAACACCGGCAATATACTAACGATAATCGTAAACAGCGTGCTGATATAAGGGGCACTTGACCATGTAAGACTGATCATTAGCCACGCCCAGAAGGCCATCGCAAACCAAAACGTACGGGATCGCGGGATTGTCCAGCCGCGCCAGAAATTCGGCGCCAGTGCAATGACGGTATAAGCAAGCAGGCAAAGAATACTCGGCGCGAACAAAAGACTGTCCGTCCCGATAAAGAAAACACTACAAACATAACCGGCCAGCAAAAGTGGCACTGAAACCAGCCATGGCCATTTTAAATATTGGGTGATCTGCATATCTCTGCCTTAAAAAATCTTGCTTTTAAAATGATCGGGGCCACGCGGCCCCGCTCTTTTTTATTAGGCGGCTAACCGCTTATTCCATGCCAATCGCAGCTTTATAAAGCTCAAGAAGCTCATCCGCTTCACGGCGTTTTTCTACCTCGACCTTGCGCAGCTTGATAATCTGGCGCAGCGTCTTGACGTCAAAACCGGTGCCTTTGGCCTCGGCATAAACTTCCTTTACATCTTCGGCCAGCGCCGCTTTTTCTTCTTCCAGTCGTTCGATACGCTCGATAAAAGACCGCAGGCGCTTACCGGCGACACCACCCACATCACGGGCTTCATCTTCTTCATCATCCGCCCCTGCCGGGAAATTCGCTACATTTGTTTCAGCCATTTTCTATTCTCCTCGCTTTGCCATTTTTATTAGTTGTTCAAAATACCGGCGCTCCGCTTCTGGATCACACGGAACATCCGGCCCGTCATAATAGCGGTGAATCATCTCCTCCTGCAGCAGGTTTTTGAAACAATTCCCCAGCATTTCCGCCCATTTGTCACAATCTTGCTCACGCGCCACCAGATCATTGCGCATCTCGATCAGCACATTGGGCAAGCGGCGTCCATCAGCATGACGATCAACGGTCGTCCCGCGCAAAAGCCGCGAATCATAGGGCTGGTTATCGCCGACATTATAGCCTTTTTGCCGGAAGTAACTCATAACCGGCACCGGCATCCGCTCATCGCGCGTCCACAATACCCCGATCTCCCAAGGCCGCGTCAGCTTGTAAAACTGCTTCGTAAAGCTATGGACCGAAATCACCGCCGGTACAATATCACGCGCTGCAAAATCGTCCAACACCCGGCCAATCTCTGCGTGAAAAGGCTCATATAATTCCTTTATCCGCAGCGCCCGGTCTTCGTCACCCATCGCCACATTACCGGGTATGCTGCGCCCTTCACTAGAAGTCACAAAAGCCGTTGGATGATCAAGCCGCCGGTTCAAATCAATGACAAGGCGCGAATATGTTCCAAGGATCGCCGGCGCATCCAGTATCTCCGACAAGCGCCTTATAATATGCCCTGCGCCGATGTCCCAGGCCATATGCATCTGCAGCGCCTCATCGCTCAGCCCGAGATTATCCAGCTTTGTTGGCACGCGGTTGGATGCATGATCACAGATCAGCAGGCACTTCGCTGTCCCTTTCGGGTTCAGCAGCTCATAAGGCCCCGGCTCGTCCGCCCCCAATAGTGGCGGATCATACGAAGCGGGCGACCCGGAAATGGAAGACACAAAAGACAAAGCGATCACTGCCCCCGCTTGGCCAGCACTTCCCAGGTTTCGATCTCTATCGCTTCGCTCTGCAGCAGACCGCTCGGCGTATAATCTTTGGCTTCGCCCGGCTTTGTAGCCGATGGCACACGGCCAAGCTGCACACGTACGGTCAAACGCTCCGACAGATACTGGTCCTTCTTCAGCCCCTCATAAGTTTCCATGCCGACCGGCAGGAATGTCAGGTTCAGCGGCACATCATAAACCCAGCGATAGCGCCCCTGCGTCACCCCGGAAGCCGCCAGCGTCGGGATATCGGTGACAAAGGTTCTCAGATCGAAATTACGGCTTTGCATCAGGCCGACAACCTTGCTGGCCTCCAGAAATTCCTGAAACTCTTTCATGCCGTTTGCCGCCATATATTTGTCAACATTGACCATATGCTCTTGATAGGCAGGCAAGGTAAAGGTCAGCGCGCTGCCGACCGCCTCGCTCACCCATTTATTGACTGCCGCCTCGTTACGGTGCGGCATGTCCAGCTCCTGCGACACGACGACACTGCCACCCAGCGGGTCATACATGCTCTGCGCATCAAGGTCTTTCGGCGCAAGCGCCTTCGCGCCCTCCGGCACGTAAACCTGCTGCGGCGGCGTCACAACCGGCGCGTCCGCAGCGTCATTTTCAAACGGAACAATGCCTGTTTCCAGCGCCTTTTGTTCTTCCGTATCGACGAATTTTTCCGGGAACAGCATCTGGAAGACATCCGGAATACCATTGGAACGCCCGACCACCGTAGCGATATTCGCCACGATCACGATAAAAACCATCAATAAAAACGTCAGAAGAAAAAAGCGCATATTTTATGTCCACAAAGGGTTTGTAAGGTTTTACTCAGGCGTTACGAAGCCTTTTTGATTCTGCCAAGAATACGGCCAAATTGCATTACATTTTCAATGCGCCGCGCCAAAAAGGCCCTTGTTTCATGAAGATCTTCGCTCTCATCGCCCATCCACGCCAGCATCGTCGAGCCGATCACCCCGCTCAAAAGCCCGCGTTTGGTATAGCGGTTATAATCCGTCGCCGTGTCCCCGGACCAGTCCCAGATCCGGTCCGCGGTGCGCCAGACGACCTTGCTTGCTCTTAAACTGCGCGACGGCAGGCTCCAGTATGAAAGCGCCAGTTTCTCTGCCTCGCGGTGCTCTTGCAGGATTTCGATCCGGGTCATGACACAGGTGCTGACCCGGTCCCTGACCTTCAATGCATCGGCCTGCACCCCGTCAAGGCGCGCCAGCATCTCGCGGTCGGCCCAATCGGCGAAATGATCAAGCACCGCCTTCAATCTCGAAGGAAACACCGCCGCCGCCATGTCGCGCTCATACCCCGCGCGCTCTGCCGCCAGAACCACCCCGTCCCAGTTCCAGCCGTCAAACGGCACGTCCGGCAAAAATGCCAGCAAAATATCATCGCGGATGGTCTGCAGATTTTTTTCCATGCTATCTAGTTAACACAGTTTCACTTTGGCGAAAAAGGGCTATATTACACCCATGGCAGAGAAGATGAAAAAACAGGACGAAGAAGGCTCGATCGGCAAGCGGATCGCCCGCTACGGCAAAGTCTCCACCACCATGGCCGGCCTTGCCGCCAAAATGGCGGGGGAGCGCTATCTCGGCATCAAGATCGAGCGCGAGGAACATGCCGCCCAGCTTCTTTCCGCCCTTGGCAATCTCAAAGGCCCGCTTATGAAAGTCGGCCAGATCCTCTCCACCATTCCCGAAGCCCTGCCGCCGGAATACGCGCAGGCCTTCCAGCAGCTCCAGTCAAACGCCCCGCCAATGGGCTGGCCGTTCGTGCGCCGCCGGATGAAGACAGAGCTTGGCGCCGACTGGGAAAGCAAATTCAAACATTTTGAAAAAGACGCCGCCGCCGCCGCCAGCCTCGGACAAGTGCACAAAGCCACCCTGCACGATGACACGCTGGTCGCCTGCAAGCTGCAATATCCCGATATGGGCGCGGCGATTGATGCCGACCTTAACCAGCTGCGCATTATCTTTTCGATCTATGAGAAATATGACCGCTCGATCTCGACCCGCCATATTCACGACGAACTGGCCGCACGCCTTTACGAAGAGCTTGACTACGATCTAGAGGCGCGCCACGGCAAGCTCCATAACTACATGTTGCGCGATGAACCCGGCGTGCATGTCCCGCAAATCATTGACGAACTGTCAACCGACCGCCTGCTGACCAGCACATGGCTGGAAGGCGATAAAATTCTCAACTTCGTCGATGCCCACCCGGAACAGCGCAACCGCCTTGCCATGAACATGTTCCGCGCATGGTACGTACCGCTTTATTATTACGGCGTCATTCACGGCGACCCGCACCTTGGCAATTATACGGTGCGCCCCGATGATACGATCAATCTGCTCGATTTCGGCTGCGTCCGCGTTTTCCCGCCGGAATTTGTCGGCGGCGTCATCGACCTTTACCGCTCCCTGCAACGCGGCGACCGTGATCTGGCCGTCCATGCCTATGAAACATGGGGTTTTAAAAACCTGTCCAATGAACAGATCGACACGCTGAATATCTGGGCCGGTTTCCTCTACGGCCCTGTCCTCGAAGACCGCGTCCGCACGATTGGCGAGGCCGAAGGCGGCGTGTACGGTCAGGAAAAAGCCCGCGAGGTCCACGAAAAGCTCCGCGAAGCCAGCAAAAACGCAGGAAGCGGCGTCGCCGTCCCGCGCGAATTCGTCTTCATGGACCGCGCCGCTCTGGGGCTGGGCAGCGTCTTCATCCATTTGAAAGCCGAGATTAACTGGCACAATCTCTTCAACGAGATGATCGAAGATTTCGATGTCGAAAAAATGCGCAAGGAACAGACAGCGGCGCTGAAAAAATTCGACATCGACGGCAAAGAAAACGGCAAAGAAATAAAATAGAAAAAATAGATGAAGTAAGCGCCTACGGCACTTCCGACAGCCACCGTTCAATCCCGACCGCCGCCATTATCAGCTCGACAGACAGCGCCGCCAGCAACATCCCCATCACCTTGATCAAGAGCGAAGCACCGTTCTGACCGATGACTCTCAGGATACGGTCAGCTCCCCGCATCATGGCATAGGTACAGCCAAGCACCACCAGCAACACAAACGCCGTGATGATTTGTTCAACCGGACTGTACAGATTATTATCAGTCAAAATGACCGCCGCCATAATGGCACCGGGCGTGGCAATCGCCGGAATCGCCAGCGGAAAAACCGCGATGTCGTAATCTTTTTCGGCCTTACTGTCAGAGCTGGAAAAGTCGGAAAAGATCATCTGCAGGGCAAACAGCAAAAGTATGATCCCGCCCGAC
>CBDUPU010000038.1:0-14107 GCA_965369185.1 uncultured Rhodospirillales bacterium | reverse complement strand
GTATCGGGGAAGCTGTCCGTCAGCACTTCAAAACCGTGATTCTGGCTGGTGATTTCCACTTTGCCAGTCTCCAGGTCCTTGACCGGCTGGTTGGCGCCGCGGTGGCCGAGATGCATCTTGCGCGTTTTCGCGCCAAGCGCCAGTGCTAGAAGCTGGTGCCCGAGGCAGATACCGAAGATGGGCTTACCGCTTTTCAGGAGATCCTGAATCATCGGTACGGCGTATTCGCCTGTCGCCGCCGGATCGCCGGGGCCATTGGACAGGAAAACACCGTCCGGCTTGTGACGCAAAATCTCTTCGGCGGTCGCAGTCGCCGGCACAACGGTCACCTTGCAGCCGGCATTGGCGAGGCAGCGCAGGATATTGCGCTTTGCCCCGAAATCAACCGCAACGACATGGTATTTCGGGTTTTCCTGCTTGCCGTAACCTTCGTCGAGTGTCCAGCATGTCTGGTCCCATTCATAGGTCTGGGTGCAGGAAACCAGTTTGGCGAGGTCAGAGCCTTCCAGCCCTTCCCATTCCCGAGCCTGCTTGTGCAGCGCTTCAAGGTCAAACTTTCCGTCCTGCGCGTGGCAAATGACCGCATTCGGGGCGCCTTGGTCACGTATCCGGCGGGTGAGGGCGCGGGTGTCGATGCCGCAAATCCCCGGCAGGTCATAGCTTTTCAGCCACTCATCAAAATGTTTGGCGGCACGCCAGCTTGACGGGGTGGTAATATCTTCGCGTACGATCAGGCCGCGGGCGGCGGGGTTGATCGTTTCAATGTCCTCGTCATTGGTGCCGACATTGCCGATAGGGGGGACTGTGAAGGTCACGATCTGCCCGGCATAGCTGGGATCGGTCATAATTTCCTGATAACCGGTCATCGAAGTATTGAAACATACTTCACCGGCTGTGCTGGTTTCCGCGCCAATACCTTTGCCCCACAAAACCGTACCGTCTGCCATAACAATCACGGCTGTTGCATTCACAGGGGGCTTTAGATTAGAAAAGTCTGTCATTTGCTCTAATTATTTCCTAGCAGTTGCTGCTAGGAGTAAGGTAATTAAAGTTTTTTAGCTGAAAAGGGAAGAGAAAAGTGGATAAACGGACTGACTTTAACAATGCCCTCAAGGAGGCAATCCGCAATAAGGACCAGGTCGCGACTGCGACGATCCGCTTGATGATTGCCGCCCTGAAAGATCGTGACATCGAGGCACGGACAAAAGGCAATGCGGAAGGTATCAGTGAATCCGAGATTCTTTCCATGCTTCAATCCATGATCAAACAGCGTCAGGAATCGTCTGCGACTTACCGCGACGCCGGCCGTTCGGATCTGGCGGAACGGGAAGAAGCCGAGATCAAGGTGATACAGAATTTCCTGCCGAAACAGATGGACGAAGACGAGGTCCGCCAGACTGTAGAGGGCCTGATTATCGAACTCGGCGTTTCCGATATCAAGGAAATGGGCAAGGTTATGACCGCGCTGAAAACCCGCTATGCCGGTAAACTCGATATGGCGCGCGCCAGCGGCGTTGTTAAGGAACGGCTGGCGAGCTAGAATTCGGGAGCCGATATCCGGTTATTCCGTCGTCGTTGACGATTCGGATTGTGTCGGTTTTTGGTACGGAAAGCGCCTTAAAAGGTGTACAATCGCCTGTGCGGTTTGCTAGAAGATAATTATGACGATTTCCCCGCGTTTTATGGATGAGCTTCGCGATCGGCTCACGCTGTCCGATATTGTCGGTAAGCGTGTGAAGCTGACGCGCTCCAGCGCGCGCGAATTCAAGGCTTGCTGCCCGTTCCACCATGAAAAATCGCCGTCTTTCACCCTGAATGATGAAAAGCAGTTTTATCACTGTTTTGGCTGCGGCGCGCATGGGGATGCGATCAACTTTGTCATGCAGCACGATAATATTTCCTTTATCGATGCGCTGGAATTACTGGCCGCCGAGGCAGGGATGCAGGTTCCCAAGCAATCCCCGCAGGAAGTCGAGAAGGCGCAAAAGCAAAAAGACCTTTATGCGCTGCTTGAGGACACGACCAAATGGTTCGAAGCGCAGCTCCGTGATGGAAAAAACCGCGAAGCGCTGGCCTATATGCATGAGCGCGGCGTCGATGATGATTTGATGGCGCAGTTCCGCGTCGGTTATGCCCCGGGGGACGGGCAGGCGCTTTGGCAGCATTTGAAGCAGGCAGGTTATACAGAGCAGCAAATGGTTGATGCCGGTGTCGTGCGGCGCTCGACACGCGGGACAAATCCTTATGCTTTCTTCCGTGAGCGCATCATGTTCCCGGTTTCTGATCGGCGGGGCAGGGTTGTTGCGTTCGGGGGGCGTATTCTGCCCGATCATTTGCGCCCGCCGGATCGCGGCGACCATAAACCGCCCAAATATATTAATTCCAGTGATTCACAGCTCTTCCACAAAGGAAGGATGCTCTATGGCGAATCCCATGCGCGGCAGGCCGCTGCTGAAGGGCAGCCCTTGCTGGTGGTTGAGGGCTATCTTGATGTAATGTCTTGCTTTTCTGCCGGCTTCCGCGGCGCGGTCGCGCCGCTGGGGACAGCGCTGACCGAAGAGCAGATCGCTATTTTGTGGAAGATGTTTGTCGGGAACGAGCGTATGCCGGTCCTGTGCTTTGACGGCGATAATGCCGGACGCCGTGCGGCGGCGCGCGCTTGTGGGCGTATCCTGCCGCTGCTGGAGCCGAATCAGAGCGCGCGCTTTGCTTTCCTGCCGGAAGGGCAGGACCCTGACAGCTTGATCAAGGCGGAAGGGACGGAGAGTTTTCAGCGTGTGCTCGATAACGCCATGCCGCTTTCCGAATTTCTCTGGGCGCACCATACCGCCGGCAAGAGTTTTGATACACCTGAAAGCAAAGCCGGGCTGGAAAAACTGCTGGAAGAAGAAACGCTGCGAATAGCCGACCGGACGGTGCAGCAATATTACCGCCAGGCATTTCGCAACAAAATGTACGAGGCCTTTCGCAGTCAGCGACAGTTCAAGCCGAACAAGCCAGGTGGGAAAGGCACACAGGGAAGGCCGTTGCCGGTTGCCGTGCAGGTCAGAAAACCGGTCTTTTCGCCCGATATTCTGCCATATCAAATCCTGCTTGCGACTTTGATTAACCATCCGGTGCTTTTCGAGGAGGTCGAGGAAATGCTCGGGCACCTTGCGATTCCGAATGAAAGGCTTGATTTGTTACGGCAAACTATATTAAACATCCTCGCATCGGAGCCAGCCCTTGACTCCGATGGGCTGCAGAGCCATTTAAAGGGACATGGGTTCGTATCGGAGCTGAAGGCGGTTTTGTCGGAAGCTGTATATACCCACGCGGGGTTCGCCCGTCCGGGTGCGCCGGAAGATACTATTTTTAGCGGATGGCAAGAAACCTGCGCTTTTATGCAGAAGAAAGCCGTCTGGAGGGAGTTAAAGGCCGCTGGCAAGGCGCTGGCGCAGGATTTTAGTCCCGACAATGAGGAGAAAATGATGGCTTTGCACGATGTGAATAAAGCATCGGAAGACAAAACAGGTCTTTGATTTTTCTTTTATAATACGGTCTAATCACCAAAATTGAAGTGAGTCGGGTTCAATGGCACCAAGAAGTAACACCAGGCAGCAAACAGACGTGAGTGATAAAGAGCAGGAAGATTCCGGCGCTACCAGAGCAAAAGGTTCGTTGGAAACGATAGTTAAGAAACTGGTCAAAGCCGGTAAGGAAAAGGGTTTCCTTACCTATGACGAGATTAACAAGGCTATTCCGGCAGAAGAGTTTTCTTCAGAGCAGATCGAAGATGCGATGGCGACATTCACCGATGTCGGCGTCCAGCTCGTTGAAAACGAAGACGATGCCGATTCGGAAGAAGCTAGCGCCGACAAAGATGATGACGATGACGGCGAGTACGAATCGGGCGGTAACATTGCCGCGGACGATAGCGGCCGTACCGATGATCCGGTGCGTATGTATCTTCGCGAAATGGGCTCGGTCGAACTGCTGTCCCGTGAAGGCGAGATCGCCATTGCCAAGCGTATCGAAGCCGGCAAGGAAATGATGATTGGCGGCATCTGTGAAAGCCCGCTTGCCATCGAATCCCTTATCGCGTGGTATGACGCGCTGCAGAAGGGCGACATTCTTCTGCGTGAAGTCATTGACCTTGACGCGACATACAGCGAAGGCGAAGAAGAAGCCGCTGACGAAGAAGAAACCGAAGACGATGATGACGCCGAAAAAGGCGACGCTGAAAAAGACGGCGACGATGATAGCGACGCCGAAGAAAGCTCAATGTCTCTTTCCGCAATGGAAGAGGAGCTGATGCCGCAGGTCTTCGAGAATTTCAGCGCCATTCAGAAATGCTACAAGAAGATGCAAAAGGCGCAGGCTCCGCGTCTGGAAGCGCTTGCTCTTGGTAAAGAACCGCCGGCAGCAGCCAACAAAAAATACGAAGAGGTCAAGCTGGAGATGATCGGCTTGATGAATGCGGTACAGCTTAACAATGCCCGTACTGACCAGCTCATCGAACGGCTTTATAAAATCAACCGCGAGCTCGTTAGCCTCGAAGGCAAGCTGATGCGCCTTGCCATTGATTGCGGCGTAAAACGTGAAGAGTTCATGGAAGAGTATTTCGGCTCTGAACTTGATCCGAAATGGATCGACAAGATGTCGAAGAAATCCAAAAAATGGGAAAAATTCGCAGAGAAATACAGCAGCGAAATCAAAGAAATCCGCGACCAGATCGCTTCGGTTTCCGAAGATTCCGCGCTGCCGCTGAAGGAATTCCGCCGTATCGTTGCCACGGTACAAAAAGGTGAAAAGGAAGCCGCGCGCGCTAAAAAGGAAATGGTTGAAGCCAACCTTCGTCTCGTGATTTCTATCGCCAAAAAATATACCAACCGCGGTCTGCAGTTCCTTGACCTGATTCAGGAAGGCAATATTGGTCTGATGAAGGCCGTTGATAAGTTTGAATATCGCCGCGGTTACAAGTTTTCGACTTATGCGACATGGTGGATTCGTCAGGCGATCACCCGTTCGATTGCCGATCAGGCGCGTACCATCCGTATTCCGGTGCATATGATCGAAACCATTAACAAGCTGGTGCGTACGTCCCGTCAGATGATGCACGAAATCGGCCGCGAACCGACCCCGGAAGAGCTGGCCGCACGCCTGCACATGCCGCTGGACAAGGTTCGCAAAGTTCTGAAAATCGCCAAGGAGCCGGTATCGCTCGAAACCCCGATCGGGGATGAGGAAGATTCCTCGCTCGGTGATTTCATCGAGGATAAAAACGCGATCCTTCCCGTCGAAAGTGCGATCCATTCCAACCTGCGCGAAACCACGACCCGCGTGCTCGCGTCTCTGACGCCGCGTGAAGAACGCGTGCTGCGGATGCGCTTCGGGATTGGCATGAACACAGATCACACGCTCGAGGAAGTCGGCCAGCAATTCAACGTGACCCGCGAGCGGATCCGTCAGATCGAAGCCAAAGCCCTGCGCAAGCTCAAGCATCCGAGCCGCAGCCGCAAATTGCGCAGCTTCCTTGATACCTGATCGAAATAATCGGCCTTAGGGCGCTGACTTATATAATCTTTTAACACCCCGTTTCGGAAAGAGACGGGGTGTTGTTTTTTCAGATGGCAAAAATAAATTCCTTGCGCGCTGGAATTTCAAAATGTTATGTAAATAAAATGAGGATATTGCCCATTCATAAAGATACTCCTGATTTGCCGCGCAATTTTGCCCTGGTCGCCGGTAATAATTACGCTGAAGCTCTGCGTAATATGGTGCGGGCACTAACCGATCCAGCGGTGAATGTCGTGATCTGGAACCCCGAAAAACCCTCTCTGATAGCGGAAAAGCAGGCCATGCGTTTTGCCACCGCGGTGATGGACAGAAACGAAGAAACAGACGGTATCTGGGCCTGCGACAAGAATATGTTCGAGACGCAGCTTGTTGTGCGGCCCAAACGCGCGCCCGATGTCACGTGCTTGAGCAATCAGTTTAATAAAATGGCGGCCTATACCGGTGACCGAGTAGGAAAGCGTAACTTTGAACAGTGGCAGGACCGTTCTTTTCAGCTGTTTTCAGGCATTCGTGAGGTGTTCGCTGTCCGCGGCGCAAGCTGGAGTATTCGCGCCATGAAAGCGAATTTAAGAACAGATTATCATATTGATGATGGTACTGGTGATCACAAGGTGCGTTTGCTGCACCATCTCGGCGGGCCGGGAACATATTACGTTTCTGATGATGATATCGCATCAAGGGGGAGAAGCATCGTCTTGCGTGATGGTTTTGACACTGTCTGGATGGCGCTTCCAGGATCGGTCGCCATGATTGCCGGCAGGGAAACCAGTCGCTGCGCCGTACATACCGAACCGTTTATGCCGGAAGGCAATGATCGTCCCGTTCGCTGCGTAGAAGTTATTGATTTCACCGTACCGGATAAAACGATTTACGAAGCCGTCGGTGTTGCTGCTGCGGCGCCGGCGCCCTAACGCCTGCTGATTTTCGTCCGGCTTTGATTCAACAGCTCTAGCGGTTTGTCGTCTGCGGTGAATCCGTATATGTCCCACGCATTTTTCTGGCCGTTCCATGTCCAGCCGTCATCAGCCGGTGTCGTGTAATTTCCCCAGCCAGTATCGCGTCTACTGTAAGGGGCGCGTGCTGTATCTTCTTCCTGATAGCTTGCCGCCGTCATGTTTTTACTTCTGTCGCCGGGATCCGGGGTCGCGTTTGACGGGGCGGATTCCAATGTCAGTGTCAACGCTAGCACCGCTAGCAAAGGCAGAAGGACAAGTGGTCGCCATGGGCGGGATAGGGCTCTCTGGGGCATTACGAAATGGTCTCCTCTGTTTTCAAGCACTAACGGCTGGCCGCAAGAAAAGTTTCTCTTCGGAACGATCTGGCTGCCGCGCCGTTTGACCGAAAGGAGTGAATGACAATCGCAAGATATTCAAAGGAGGCGCTATGGCTAATCCAGACCGCATAAATATGCCGCCACATATCCTTGAGCTTTTGGATGATATGGAGTTCCCGGCAACCAAAACCGAAATCGTTGAATATGCTTTGGAGCAGGACGGGGCGGAAGAGGCCATGGATATACTTGAGGCCATGCCCGACCGTTTATATGAAGATCTTCACGATTTAAGTGACGATATCGGCATGATCGAAGACCTGCCGGGCACGGATAATGGATATTGGCCGGCAAGTGAAGAAGCGTCCCTGCCGGACGAAACAGAAAGCAAGGTCACGAAATTCAGGGGCACGGGGAAACTATAAGTCGGGCTGACCCCATGCGCAAAAGCAACAGGCCAAGCCCCGTCATTGGTAAAAAAAAGCAGGGCATAATATAGCCCTGCTTTTTCATGTGTCCGAGAGAGAAGATTAACTTCCTTGTTGCCAGCCGCCTGATTGCGGTTTTTCGCCTTTTTTCTGGCTGGTGCGGCGCTTTTCTTCCTCGCTCATATTGTCGCGGCCCGGCGCGCCTTTTTGTTTGTTTCGGTTCTGGTCAGGTTGCTTGTTCTCAGCCATTGCAATCTCCTTTCTTCACTTTGATTGGGTTGGCAGCATAGTCAACAAAGCTTTCGGGTTTGTCGTTCCATCAAAAAACCGAAAAAACTGGCCTTACCTTGCCGCGAAGCAATTGATTTTTTCATGCCTTTGGCTTATTGCTTACCAGCAAGGGCCTGTAGCTCAGTTGGTTAGAGCGGACCGCTCATAACGGTTTGGTCGGGGGTTCAAGTCCCTCCGGGCCCACCACGTCTTCCCGGCGTTTTCCCCCTTACACGTTTACTGATAGCAACCGGCAGGTTTCCGCTGCCCATTGCGACGCAAGGCCTGTCTGGCTTATGTGACTGGTTCCCGAAAATAACGATAAAAACTGGCGCTATGCGCTGAAACTCGTGCTCCGTTTTTCTGATTGGACTTGTTGTTACGACGAGTAAACAGCGAAAAGGAGTACGTGTTATGGCACAAGTGAATATACAGGAATTATCGAACAGTCTGGCGCTGCTGGCAGCTTCGCTGGGAGGCTTGGAGCCATCTGCGCTTTCTGCGCTCTTGGCCCCGAACCGGGTCACAGCACCCGATGATGACGGGGCAGAACTGAATGGGACCTTGTTTGCCGATATTATAGAGGGCGGTGCCGGCGATGATGTGCTCAACGGTTTTTCCGGCAATGATCTGCTGATTGGCGGAGATGGTGATGACAGGCTGACCGGCGGCGCCGGCGATGATATTTTGCGCGGTGGTGACGGGGCTGACAGCTATGTTTTCAACCCGAACGGCTTTGCTGAAGGGCAGGATGTTATCCGCGATTTTGGCGAGGGCGATACGCTGGAATTTGACCTTGGCGATTTGCTTGCCGCTGATCCATCGCTCGCCTTGCTGGAAGGCGACGCCTCGGCCGCCAGTCTCGATCAGTCCGACCGGTTCAGCATAACCCAGTCACTGGACGGCTTTGTTGTGATTAACCACCCGGTCGGGACAATCACGCTGGAGGGCGTTGATTTCTCCGAAGATACAGATAGTTTTGCAGAACTCGCCCCCTTTGTGACATTGGTGGATAACCGTCCTGATAACAGCGATATTCTGATTGGTGAGGATGATGTGGCAGAAGACATCACAGGCGGTGACGGCAACGACATTTTGTTTGGCGGAACGGGGCCGGATGCGTTCGTGTCCAACCCGCACAATGATGATGAGGGCGATGATGTGATTGGTGATTTTGATCCTGCCGAGGACGTGATCGCTTTTGATATCGTAAACCTTCTCGCCGCAGATCCTGACCTTGCCTCTGCAGCAACCGACGGAGATGCTGATACAGTGGAGCTGGCCGATCTGGACGCTTCCGACAATTTCTTCATCTTTGCAACGGCCAATAACTCGGTCGGAATCGGGTTGCCGAATGGCTCGATCGCGTTGGACGGTTTGGCGTTTGACGCCTCGACCGACACCTTTGCCGAGCTGTCGGACATATTCGAGCTGCGCGATGTGCTGGAAACGCCAACCCCGGAAGGTGAGGTCATTGCCGGTTTTATCGAAGCAACAGAGCCTGATGTGAATGGCGATGCGGTAAATGGTGATGCAAACGGAGAGGTAAACGGAGGTGCAAATGGAGCCGAAAACGGTGCGCTTAATGGTGGTGTACCGGATGGGGCCGCGGCAGGCCTTGGTGATGATTTGAATGGAGCCGCGGTAAACGGACAGGCCGCCATTATTTAATAGTCCCTCTATAATAAAAAAGCTGCAAAAGCCCTCCTGAAATACGGGAGGGCTTTTGAGTATGTCTTTTGCCCCTGACTTGGAAATAACAAAAAGGATGCCATATTCGTTTTTAAAATAAATTTTTAAAACTGGCGCATTTATGCCGTGAAAAAGAATTAAAAATGAATTTTTTTATAAATGGTAACAGCTATGACGAAGGCATAGCGCCTTGGCAGATAGGGTTTCCAATGATGGATGCGCTGGAAGAGTATGCTCTCGTTTTACGGTGTGATTCCAGAGGTAATATCCTTTACGCGAGTCAAAAATTCTGCGAACTAAGCCAGTACTCCCAAAGTGAACTAATTGGCGCATCATATGAAATTATAGCCTCAGGCGCGCATTCTTCTTCTTTTTTTTCAGAGCTTTTGCAAACAATCTCTTTAGGGAATGTCTGGAAAGGGGTGATTTGCAACCGTTCAAAAGGCGGTGCGGTTTTTTGGGTTCAGGCGACTATAGTGCCTGAGAAAAGTAAAGACGGCGCAATTGTGGGGTACGTAGCATTCGCAGATGATATTACTTCGCACAAAATTAACTCTGTTTTGAGAAAGGCCCAGTTAGAGGCACTAGAAGCTATTGCATTGGGATCAAATCTGGAAAACGCCAGCGAGCACATACTCAGAGAGCTTAATAACATTGATCCGGCCCTAAAGTTATTAACTTTAGAGCTTTCAGAGGGCAAAAACCTCCGCAATGTGGCGTCGGTCGGGTTATCTCAACAGTATCGGGAAGCTATTGAAATGCTTGAGGCTGGTCCTGAGCTCAGTTCTTGTGGCGCGGCAGGGTGCAATGGAAAGCCCGTTTTTGTTGATAATATACAGGAGCATCCTCATTGGACGGATTATAAAGAAATAGCCGCGCAATCAGGGCTTAACGCCTGCTGGTCTATGCCGATACTAAGTATGGATAACGACAAGGCCGTTATGGGAACCTTTGCCATGTATGCAGATAGGGCCAGAAGTATCAGTGATGCTGAAAAAACGCTCCTGATAAAGACAGCGGAAGCCTTTAGTGTCCTTTTTTTTGTGCATCGAGAGCGGCGTTTCTATCACAAACAAAATGAGAAGCTTGCAAATATAATCAATACGTCCCCGATATGTATCCATGAATTGGATTTGGAGGGGCGCTTTATATCGATAAACCGGTCCGGCATGAAAATGATGGGCGAAAAGACAGATGAGAAAATTCTCGGCCTGCAATATTTTTGTCTTCCGGATACGGTTGAAAGGAAAGAGCTCTTAGCGCAGTTATTTGCAGAGGCGCGAGACGGCAAAGAATCTTACTTTGAATATAAGGCGAATATTAAAGGAGAGGATCATTTTTTTTAGTCCTGTTTTGCTCCGCTAAAGGATGAGGACGGTAAAATCTACAGCGTGATGGGGATCGCGGAGGATGTTACAGAGCAGCGCGTTTCTCAGAAACAGCTGGAACGGGCGAATGCTGAACTGGAAGAGTTCGCATATAGGACATCACATGACTTGCGGTCTCCGCTTGTTTCTTCAATTAGCCTTATTGACCTCGCCAAATCATATATCGAAGGCGGTCAAAATGATCAGGCAATAGAGTGTCTTTCTATGATGAATAAATCGCTTTTAAAGTTGGAAAGGCTGGTAAAGGACATTTTGGTCTTAACAGAGATTAGAAATAAGGAGGACAACACCGAACTGACAGATATCGAGACACTATTTACGGAGAGTTTTGAAAAATTATCTAATCTAACGGGCGCTGATGACATTGATATCCAGTTCAAACTTAAGCTTAAACAGCTTCGCGTCGATAAGGTTAAGCTACAGGCAATTGCTGATAATCTTTTGTCAAACGCGATAAAGTATAGGGATACGAAAAAGCACCAATCTTATATACGCATATCAACCTATAGGGAGGGCAGTGATATTGTGTTGGAGGTAAAGGATAACGGCCTTGGCATTCCAAAAGAAAAAGAGAAGGATCTCTTTAAAATGTTCAAGCGCTTCCATCCTAAAGTTTCTTTTGGAAGTGGGTTGGGGCTGTACCTTGTCAAGAAGAGCGCAGACGCGCTACAAGCGCAGATCACGTTTGAAAGGCATGAGCTGGGGTCGATTTTTCGTTTGAACATACCGATAAATGACAAAGTAACGTGCATTGAAAAAAGGTAGGGAACGGACTTCTAAAGGGATTGGTTGGATCAGGTATTAGACCAACCCATACCTATTAAGGAGGAGTCCAATGGCACAGGTAATACACGCACACGAACAGCATGGCATTCACTGGCGTGCTGCAATTTGGGCCGGTATCATCGCCGGCGCGGTATTTATGATTATGGAGATGCTTCTAGTCGCGACGGTAGGCGGCGGCAGTGCATGGGGGCCGCCGAGAATGATGGCCGCGATCATATTGGGGCAGGGCGTTTTGCCCCCGCCGGCGACCTTTTCTTTTGGCATTATGCTGGCAGCGCTGATCGTACACTTTTCTCTGTCTGTAGTGTACGGCCTTGCCTTTGGCTGGATTGCGCGTCCTTTTTCAACGGGCACGGCAACAGTGGCGGGCGCTATTTTCGGGGTCGTGCTCTATCTGGTGAACTTTTACGGCATCGCGCCGGTCTTTTTCCCCTGGTTTGAAATGGCGCAAAACTGGATTACGGCTCTAAGCCATATCGTTTTTGGCATGGTGCTTGGATGGGGCTGTAAAGTTCTGGAACATCACAGGGAGGTCTAAAGGCTTGGCAGGAGCTCGTAAAATGTTTGACATCTGCCGTAAAATCCTTATATTCCGGCCTATTCTCGTGAAGAGGGGCATGGGGCCCCCGTTGGCAGAAACGGCAAAAGCCTGACAGGCCAATACTTGTAAGAATAGCGGGACAAGCAGGACTGACCGCGTAGCCGTCAGCCGTAAGAAGAAAGGAAATCGCGATGAGCGAGAAAAAACGGCCGAGTGCCAAGTATAAAATTGACCGCCGCATGGGTTGCAACCTTTGGGGCCGTCCGAAATCTCCCTTTAATAAACGCCAGACCGCACCGGGCCAGCACGGCCAGCGCCGCGGCAAACTGTCCGATTACGGCGTGCAGCTGATGGCCAAGCAAAAGCTTAAAGGCCACTATGCGAATGTCGGCGAAAAACGCTTCCGTCGTTATTTTAAAGAAGCAACACGTCTGCGCGGCGATTCAGGTCAAAACCTTGTTGGCCTGCTGGAGCGTCGCCTTGATGCGGTCGTATATCGCGCTAAATTGGTTCCGACCATTTTCGCAGCGCGTCAGTTCGTCAGCCACAAACACATCACTGTGAACGGCAAAATCGTAAACATCCCGTCTTACATGGTTAAAGAAGGCGATGTCATCGAAGTCCGTGAAAAATCAAAGCAACTTGCTCTGGTTCAACAGGCTGAAGAAGATCCGTCACGTGAAGTTCCGGAATATATCCAGATCGACGCAAAAGCCCGCAAGGCAACTTTCCTGCGTGTGCCGCGTCTGGAAGACATTCCGTACGCGACCCAAATGGAACCGCACCTCGTGGTCGAATTTTACAGCCGTTAATTCAGGCGATACAGAAATTGAAAAGGCTGCTCTCAAAAGAGCAGCCTTTTTTATTGGTGCTGATTTTTGTCTTGCTGTGTTGCCGGTACAGCTGAAAAACCGATTTGTCCTTAGTCTTTAAGCGGCGCTTTTTTTCCGATTAGGGCGCTGATGATGCCGTGAAAGGTGCGGGTTTCCTGCTGGGTCATTTCCGCGCGGGTCAGCAGGTTGCGCAAATTGCGGATCATGATCGGTCGCTGGCCGTCATTGCGGAAAAAGTGATGCGCGTCCAGCTCGTTTTCCAGCCTCTCGAACAGGTCGTGCAATTCGTCATGCGTTACCGGCTGCGAACTGCCGGTTGGCAGCTGTTTTTCCAGCGCGTTAACGGCAAGCTGGTACCATTCGTAAGTCAGCAGCAGCACACCTTGCGCAAGATTGAGAGAAGAAAAGGCCGGGTTAAGCGGAATGGTAATGACCGCATGTGACTGCGCAACATCGTCATTATCCAGCCCCGAACGCTCCGCCCCGAATAGCAGGCCGATTTTCTGGCCTTGCGCGGCGCGGCGGTGCATGTCTTCGGCGGCGCTTTTGGCGGTAAAGACCGGTTTGACCATATCGCGCGGCCGCGCTGTGGTGGCATAGATATAGTGACAATCGGCAATCGCTGCGGCGGTGCTGTCATAAACCTGCACCGGCGGCATTTTGCCAAGCGCGCCGGAGGACATCGCCTCGGCCTGTGCGCTTGGCCAGCCATCGCGCGGATTAACAAGGCGCAGCTCGTCTAGCCCGCAATTGAGCATGGCGCGCGCGGCGGCGCCGATATTCTCGCCCATCTGCGGATTAACGAGAATAATGGCGGGGCGCCCTGACGGCGCTACTGATTTTTGGCTTTTATCGGTTCCGGTCATAACAGGGCTTTTACCTCATTTTATCGCACGGTTAAAACAGAAAACATTGTTCCTGCGCAGAAGGGCATATAAAAAGGATTCATGAAAAAGCAGCTGCATACCCAATTGGTCGAAGAAATCCTGCGTGCGCGGGAGCGTATTTATCACGTAAACAAGGCAACGCCGTTTGAAAAGGTCCGCATTTCCGGCATAGACGCCGATATTTTTCTCAAGCGTGAAGACCTCTCGGCGATTAACGCTTACAAATGGCGCGGCGCCTATAACGCGATTGCCATGCTGACCGAAGCCGAAAAGAAAAAGCCGATTATCGCAGCCTCTGCCGGCAACCACGCACAGGGCGTAGCGCTTGCCGCGCGAATGCAGGGGCTGAAAGCGAAAATCTATATGCCGCTCTCCGCGCCGAAAATGAAGCAGGACATGGTGCGAAAACATGGCGGCGATGCGGTCGAGGTCATCCTTGAAGGTGATGCCTAT
>CBDUPU010000037.1:0-14350 GCA_965369185.1 uncultured Rhodospirillales bacterium | reverse complement strand
AATCGCGCTATCGAACTGCCAATACCTTATCGGCATTTCCGGGCTTTGTTCGCCAAGGCCGTTGCCAGTAATGAAATTCTCGACATGCGCGACGAAGCGCTGGATAGATACGCGCAAGACTTCAAGTACATGAATGCCGTTTTGCAGCAGTGGGGCCGATAGCTCTATTGTTGTTCTATTTTTGTGTATTTATCGTGTATTAGCGGCGAAATACGTTAACTAGATGTTTGCTTTTTGCTGACAAGATGGCACAATAGCAAAGGTAATCTTTCCTATTTCGGTGTTCGCCATGAAATCATTTGTACTAAGTGCCCTGACCATTCTTATCTCGATCGGCTTCGTCTCGCAGGCGAAGGCAGACTATTTTGTCTGGAAAGATCCGGAGAGCGGCGTTTCGCTGTCCTTTCCCGATACATGGAAACAGGTGAGCAACGCCGATGCTAATGATGTCATTACTGTTATGGCACCGTCCGGCCGTGCGCACGCTTCTTGCCGTGTTCGTGCGAATGCGGATGAGCGCTATATGGTTTATCCGCCGAAATTCTCGCCGTCTGTGCAGAAAATCTCGTACAGCTATGATTTCTGGAACAAGTACCTTGCCGAATATGACGATGCGGAGATCTTTGATCTTTATGACGGCGCAGGTCTTGGTCGCGGCTTTGCCAGCTATGCCATTGCTGATTATGAAAGCGCGGTGCAGGGGCCTCACATGCACCGCCGCGCAATCCTGTTTGCGACGCTTTACCACGATACTGCGTATGTCCTTGAATGCTCCTCTCATGTTGATGCGTTTAAGGACTGGAAAAAGCTGTTCCTGAGCATTGCTGGTTCCGTTGATTTCGAGAAGGCCCACCATGAAGTCCGTACGGGCAATTATCGTAACTTCCTTGGCGATCGCCAGATGCAGTTCGATAGCACCGAAGGGCCGGGCCGGATCGTTTATTAACGCGTCGGATACGACAAACAAGACGAACACTATTGAAACAAATTAAATACGGAATCCCTGCAGACGTCGCTTGCAACGTTGTGGGGGCTTCGGCATTGTGAGTAAATGCAGGTGTATCTTCCCATCGCAGAAATGTCCGTGCCTGCCGAGTTGATCCTTATGCTCGGCACGTTGGTCGGGTTTCTGTCCGGGGTGTTTGGCGTTGGCGGCGGTTTTCTGCTGACCCCGTTTCTGATTTTCTTTGGCCTGCCGCCGGCCGTTGCGGTGGGGACGCAGGCGAACCAGTTGGTCGCGGCGAGTTTTTCCGGTGTGCTTGGCCACTGGAAGCGCGGAAACGTGGATTTCAAGCTTGGTCTGGTGATGCTTGGGGGCAGTGTGGTCGGCTCGGTTATCGGGGTGGTGATCTTCCGGATACTCCAGCATATCGGCCAGATTAACCTTGTTATTCCGCTGCTATATGTTGTGCTGCTCGGTTCTATGGGCGTTATGATGCTGTTTGAAAGCCTGACGGCGGTGCTTAAAAAGAAAAGCGGGGACGAGCCGGAGCGGTCGCGGCTTTATCATCATCCGCTGTTGCTGGCGCTGCCTTACAAGATGCGTTTTCCGCGTTCAAAACTTTATGTCAGTGCGCTGGTTCCGGCCGGGATCGGCTTTGTCGGCGGACTTCTTGTGTCGATTATGGGGATTGGCGGCGGCTTCTTGCTGGTGCCGGCGATGATTTATATTCTGGGGATGCCGACTTTGCGGGTTGCCGGTACTTCATTGTACCAGATTTTGTTCACGACCATTTTTGCAACAATCATGCACGCCTTTGCCAGCCATACGGTCGATATGGTGCTGGCGGCGCTGCTGATTGTCGGGGGCGTTATCGGTGTGCAATTCGGTGTGCGGGTGGCGCGCAAGATTAGCGGCGTTTATGCGCGGGTCTTCTTGTCGATCCTGCTGCTGCTGGTCAGTTTCGAGCTGATGGGGGAACTGTTCATCCGTCCGGCGGACATTTATACGACGGAGGTGCGGTAATGCGGCGCGTGATGCTGTTGTGTCTGCTGGCTTTGCTTTTGCTGCCTGCCTCTGTGTCGGCGCAGATCAATAACGGGCCGCTTACTGTCGATCTGGCGCAAAAGAGTGTCAATATCACCGCCGGCTTTACCGGTGCGTCTCTCGCCTTGTTCGGCACCAAGAAAGAGAGCGGCGATATTGCGATTGTTATCAAGGGGCCAGAGCGGCGCATGGTCGTGCGGCGCAAAGACCAGATCGGCGGTATCTGGATGAATAGCGAGGCGGTCAGCTTTCGCAATGTACCTGTTTATTATGATCTGGCGCTGAGCAAGCCCGCGCGTGACCTTGGGGAGGCTGCTGTGCTTCGCAGTCAGGAGATCGGTCTGGATTCCCTGCATTTCGAGCCGGTCGGGCGTGAAGACCCGGAAGATGTAAAGCGTTTCCGCGAAGCGCTGATCCGTAACAAGCAGATAGAGGGAAATTTTTCCCTTGAGCCGAAAAACATCATTTTTCTGAACGATAATTTTTTCCGCGCCAATTTTTACATGCCCGCGAACGTGCCGACGGGCGATTATTCGATAAAAACCTATTTATTTAAGGACGGGGAACTGAAAGGCGTAAACGAAACCCAGCTTCGGGTCGCGCAGGTCGGGTTTAACGCAAGGCTGTATCGCTTTGCGCACCTGCAGGCGCTGCCCTATGGACTGGTTGCCGTTCTTCTCGCTATGCTGGCCGGGGGGGCTGGCTGGGTGTTCCTCCGTAAGGATTAAGGGGAGATATATTATTATGGCAGACGAACAGCCGATTACAGAGGCCGGACAAAAGGCCGCGCAGGGGCGCCGCGGGGACGGCGGTGTTTACCTGATGGTCGCAGACAGCTCGGAAGAGTTCAGCGTTGCGCTTCGGTATGCGGCGCGGCGGGCGGAGATCGGCCGCGGCCATGTCGGTATTCTGGACATTATTAATGTTGATGATATCCAGCATTGGAGCAATGTCGAAGCCCGCATGCGTAAAGAGCTGCGCGAAGAAGCCGAAAAGAACCTCTGGAACCTTTCAAAGACCGTTTACGAACTAAACGGTTTGCGCCCGGTGCTTTATATCGGCGAGGGGCGCCGTACGGACGTGATTGTCGATACGATTAACGCGGACGAGAATATCCGGATGTTGATTTTGGCCGGCGGTACGCAGGCATCGGGCCCGGGACCTTTGGTGCAGCACTTCACCGGCAAGGGACTGTCTCGCTTGCGGGTTCCTGTCCTGGTGGTGCCGGGACATATCGAGATGCAAAAAATTGACGGTATCACGCTTTAGCGTTATGTGAGTAGTATGTTTATAGAATTTGAAGAAACGCCCAATCCCAGCACACTTAAATTCCTGCCCGGCCGTTCGGTTCTGGATAAGGGAACCCGTGAATATAAAGACGAAGAAGCCGCGCTGGCATCGCCGCTTGCGCAGCGTCTGTTTTCTATTGCAGGGGTGACTACGGTGTTTCTGGCACCAGATTTTATCAGCGTCAGCAAGGCCGACAATATTGACTGGGACGAGTTGAAGCCGACTGTCCTGACGGCAATTATGGAGCATTTTACGTCCGGTCAGCCGGTCGTGAACGAAGAGAGCGAAAAGGCCGCTGCTGCTGCTTTTGCCGAAGCGGAAGAAGAAAGCGAGATTGCGCGCCAGATCCGGGAAATTATCGACACGCGGGTCAAGCCTGCGGTCGCGCGTGATGGCGGCAATATCGAATTTGTCGAATTTGATGACGGTGTTGTTTACTTGCGGATGGAAGGTGCTTGTGCGGGCTGTCCGAGCTCTACCATGACGCTGAAGCACGGTATTGAAAGTATGCTGCGGCATTATATCCCCGAAGTCGAGCGGGTCGAACAGGAAGCCGCATACTAATCCTGTAGAATTTTTCTGATTGTTAAGAAGGCTTTATCATCAAGTGTGGTGATGCTATTGCGCGTCAGCCTGTGCTTGGGTGCCGCTCTCTTCCTGCTCTTCGCTCCAGCTGGAGTTGTGTTCGCGCGGCAGGGTAAGTAGCAGCCCAAACCAGCGCCAGCGCGGTTCTTCGTAGCTGTCGCCGGCCTGCAGGGGCAAGGTGCAGTTGATACGTATCCGGTCGCCTTCCAGCGGCCTTTCAAGGCGCAGTTCCACCCGTTTTTCACCGATAAACAGCATTTCCGGCTTTTGCTGGCCGGAAACAAAACAGGACACGCTCTCGCGCTGGTCGGCAATAGCGGGATCAACGGTGAATCCGATTGACGGCATTGCCGTATCAAGCTGCGGGTCTTTTGGTTCCAGTTCTGTTACGGGCAGGGGCAGTGCCGTTGCCGTCAGGCGAAAACGGTCAAGGCCGCCGTAGCTTTCGGTCATTGGAAAGCGCGGCAGGGAATACGGGTCTGTTCCCGCATAGGCCACGCCGGACTGCTGGCCGAATGAGGCCATAAAGCCCTGTTTTTCGATGATGCTGCGATACTGCTCGCTATATTCGCCGAACGGATAGGCAAAGAATTGCGGTTCTTTGCCCAGCTCTTCTCGGTAGCGGGCGCGGGCGGTATTGATCTGGCGTGTGATTTCGGCTTCCGGTTCGCCGTTAAGACGGATATAGGAGGCGGGGTGCAGGCCGATCGTGACGCCCTTGATCTTGTCGAGGCGGCGGATGTCGTTCCAATCCATGTAATGCGGCGTATGACGGTCAATATGGTCGGTCGAAATAAAAACGGTAAAAGGCAGGTCGCTTTTTTCAAGCAGCGGCAGCGCGGCGTTAATGATCGAATTGTGACCGCCGTCAAAGGTGATGGCGACAGTGTTTGGCGGCAGTTTTTCCGCGTTTTTCAGTGCCTTGATTATTTGGGGCAGCGGCAGAACGTTATAGTCGCCGGACGTTAGTTCCTTGATATGGGCGGCAAATTGTTCGCGGCGTAAATTTGTTTCCGGGTACTGGTCTTCCCCAATTCGGTGATAGGCAAAGATCACTGCAGCGTTTTTGTCCTGCGGAATAGCGTGATGTTCGTGCAGGGCGGATTGTCCTGCAGCGGGCTGTGCCGTCAGCAACAGAAGGATATATGCGACAAATTGTAAAAAGTGTCTTTTCATCAAATTAAAGTGTGCTGCTAATGAGGCAGACTATATACGTTTCGTGGCAAAAGGCCAGAAAAACGTAACGTTGACCTTTTTAGCAAAACCCCTACATTCAGGGCAGGAGAGCAGCGTCTGGAGTGGAAAGGATTTTTATGACTGAAGACAGTAAAATTATGGATGATCGCGGGCTGGACATTTTGTTCCGCAATGCGCGCACCTATAACGGCTGGCAGGACCGGGACGTGTCGGAAGTCCTGATCGAGGCGGTTTATGATTTAATGAAATGGGGCGCAACCAGCGCCAATTGCTGCCCGGCGCGTTTTATCTTCGTTCGCTCTGCTGAGGCTAAGGAAAGGCTGAAGCCGCACTTGATGGATGGTAATGTCGATAAGACGATGGCTGCGCCTGTTACGGTGATCGTTGCGCACGACATGGAGTTTTACGAGAAATTGCCGCAGCTTTTCCCGCATACCGATGCAAGAAGCTGGTTTGTCGGTAAAGAAAAGTTTGCGGCAGACACGGCGTTCCGTAACGGTTCCCTGCAGGGTGCTTATCTGATGATGGCGGCGCGGGCGCTTGGGCTGGATTGCGGGCCGATGTCCGGCTTTAATAAAAAGGGCGTCAAAGAAGCCTTTTTCCCTGACAAGAACTGGGAAGCGAACTTCCTGTGCAATATCGGCTATGGCGACGAAAGCAGCGTCTATGAGCGTTTGCCGCGGCTTGGTTTTGATGAGGCTTGCGAGATCCTTTAATAATGACAGAGAAACCGGCAAAGATTCTGGCTTTTGATACGGCGCTGTTTGGTTGTACGGTCGGGCTTTATGATGCGGCGACCAAAGAGTGCGTCACGGCGCAAAGAGCAATGCCGCGCGGGCAGGCGGAGGTGCTGGTACCTATGGTGCAGGGCGTGCTGGAGCAGGCAGGCGCCGGGTTTGATGCTGTTGATGCCATTGCCGTTACGATTGGGCCAGGAGCTTTTACCGGTTTGCGTATCGGGCTGGCGACCGCGCAAGGGTTCGGAATTGCGCTGAACAAGCCGGTTATCGGGATCAGCACATTGGATGTGCTTGCAGCGCAGTTTTTTGAACGATCCGGTCTGGCAGAAGGACAGAAACTTTGCGTCCTTATTGAAACAAAGCGGCAGGATTATTACTGCCAGTATTTTAAACCAGACGGAACTCCGGATAGTGCGCCGCAGGCCTTGCCGTTAGATGATATTATGGCACCGCAGGATGGGGCGCGCGTTGTTTATATCGGCGATGCGATTGACCGGTTTAAAACTGAATGTGGCGGGAAGGCCGATATTATTGAAGGCTATGCGCTGCCCGATCCGCGTGTGATGGCGCGGCTTGGGCTTGAGAAGCTTGAGAAAGAAGGGGCCGGACAAGTCGCGCCCCTGTATTTACGCGGCGCCGATGTCAGTAAGCCTAAAGCAGATCCGCGCAAAATACTTGGGAAATGACTGTTTTTAACTTTTTTTATTAGAATTTTCTTGCCCGGCAGATAGATAAGCGCTATCTCAATACTCTAAACAGCATATTTGCTAATATATTGGAATAGGGATTTGAATAATGGCTGAGCAAACTGATCATAGTGACTTACTGGCGCTGACAACCGATATCGTATCGGCACATCTGTCAAACAATCAGGTTAGCTCGGACGAGATTCCGGCCATAATCCAGAAAGTTTACAAGACGCTGGCTAATGTAAATACCGAGGGCACTTCAATGGCCGAGCGTCCGCAGCCTGCTGTGCCGATCAAGAAGTCTGTAACGCCTGACCATATTATCTGCCTTGAAGACGGCAAGAAGCTGAAAATGCTCAAGCGTCACCTTAAAACTGCCTATAACATGTCCCCCGAAGAATATCGCGAGCGTTGGGGACTGCCTGCCGATTACCCGATGGTTGCGCCGAACTACGCGCAGCAGCGTAGCAAGCTTGCCAAGCAGATCGGCCTAGGCACCACCGGCCGGAAGTAAATCCGCGCTGGCGGTCTGCTCAGCTAGAGCAGTTCTTCGCAACAATAATCCAAGTATTGTCATGCCCGCCTTGTGCGGGCATCCGGCATTTAGCGACGTGCGCAGCTATGCTGCGCGCATACTGGACCCCCGCCGTTTTATCCTGCTGTCGCAGGATCGCGGGGGTGACGGTAAAGTATGGAGCTGATCCTAATTGCTAAGCTCTTTACTGCGGGCGGTTGCGGCGGCGATTGCGCGGGTGAGGGTGTCTTGCCATTCGCCGTTCATCAGCACTTCAAGCGCGGCGGCGGTGGTGCCGCCGGGGCTGGTGACGTTTTCACGAAGTCTGGATGCCGGAACGGCTTGTTCGCTTTCTGCGAGGGCGGCGGCGCCAATGACTGTCTGGCGGGCGAGCTTCATGGCGAAATCAGCTTCCAGGCCGGCTTTTTCCCCTGCATTTGCCAGAGCCTCAATCAAATAAAAGATATAGGCAGGGCCGCTGCCTGATACGGCAGTTACGGGATCGAGTAAATCTTCGCGCTCTACCCATTCAACGAGGCCGACCGATTGCAGGACAGTGTCCGCCTGCGCCTTTTGCATGGCGCTGACATGCGGGTTCGGGGCGGCAACCGTAATTCCTTTGCCGATGGCGGCCGGGGTGTTGGGCATGGCGCGAATGATGGCTTTGTCAGTGCCAAAACGGCGCTCGAACGCTGCGATGGTCTGGCCCGCGGCGATTGACAGTATTAGCGCATCGCTTGGGACCGCGCCGGCAATTGAGGCGCAAACATCGTCCATGATTTGCGGTTTGACGGCGATAATATAGATGTCGGCTTTTTGTGCTTTGTCACTAAAGCTGGCCGCGTCACTGTAATGGGCGATAGTGGCGGGGGCGTATTCTGCGAATTCTGCGGGCAGGCCGCCGGGGTCGAGGATGGATACATGGCTGACAATATTGGCGTCCAGCCAGCCGCGCAGCATGGCGCCGCCCATTTTTCCGCACCCGATCAGGGCGATATTGAGATTTGTCTTGTTGTTTTTTGCGCTGTCAGTCATGCGACCAGATTACGCCTGGCCGTCCGTCTCTGCAAGGGCGAGAGTCAGGAGGTCGTCTGTAAGCGTATTGGATTCTGCGAGCAGGTGGAACGTGCCGTAATGTTTCTCGCACTCTGCCAGCGCAACCTCGATCAGGTCGGCGACATGGTCGGTGCCGGATGTCTGGGTCAGGCCGCGGAACAAGGTCGTGTGACGGAAGTAAGGAATGTCTGAATCTTCCGGCACGTCGAAATGGCCGAGCCAGAGATTTTCGTTAATGGCGCGAATGACTTTGCTGGTCATATCAAAACGATTTTTTGGAATCGTCAGGTCGAATTCGCAGAAAAACTGCATGGCGCTGTGTTCTTCATGCCAGATAAAGGTCATGCGGTACTGGCCGAAATTTCCCGTGACGTGGACGGTCAGCTCATCCGGGTGCGGACGCTCGAACGACCAGTCATGGCCCGCCATAACTTCTTCGATGCTGTCCAGTGGATTGCTGACGTCGTCATATATTTCTAAATGTGTCATCGGGCTTATTTTGCCTTTTTACTGGTTGCTTTCTTGGCAGCGGTCTTTTTCGCTGCGGGCGCTTTTTTTGCGGCCGGTTTGCCGCTTTTGCCTTCGAGGGCGGCGAGCCGGCTTTCAAACTCGGCCTGCTGTTTACGCAGTTTTTCGATCATGGCTTCGGCGCGGTCCAGATCTTCGCGCGGGACGAGGTCCATACGCGCGGCCATGTCGTCCATACGGGTTTTGATTTCTTCGCGAATTTGCTGCTGCATGCCGCTAAGGATATTCACAGCGCCGCCCGCTGCTTTGGCGATGTCGTCAAGAATCTTTGGGTCTGGTCCCATCACCTGTTATCCTTTATTCAAATTTTTGCTTATATCGGACTCCTAGCAGGAGTCGTATGAAGGTGCAACCCGTCAGTAAAAAAGTTTTGCAGATATCCAAAACGGGTTATAAGCGATAGCGGAAACAGTGCGTTAGCGGAAGGAAAAGAGATGATAGTCATAACTGGTGGTGCGGGGTTTATCGGCTCCAATCTGGTTGCGGGCCTGCAGGATAAAGGGCTGAATGATCTGGTCGTTTGCGACTGGCTCGGCAATCAGGACAAGTGGCAAAATCTCGCCAAACGCGAATTGCGCGACATTATCGCGCCGGAGCGGCTGTTTGAATATCTCGACAAGCACGCCGGAGAGATTAAGGCGATCTTTCATATGGGCGCGATTTCTTCGACTGTAGAAACGGACTGCGACCTGATTATCGATACGAATTTCTATTTGTCGCGCGAGCTGTGGAAATGGTGCGCCGAACATGGGGTACGTTTGATTTTCGCGTCATCTGCGGCGACCTATGGCGATGGTGAAGTCGGCTTTACGGATTTTGAAGACCCTGACAATTTGTCGAAGCTGCGGCCGCTTAACCCCTATGGCTGGTCAAAGCATTTGTTTGACCGCCGGATCAGCCGGATTGTTACAGACAAGAGCGAAACCTGCCCGCCGCAATGGGCCGGGCTGAAATTTTTCAACGTTTACGGTCCGAACGAATATCACAAGGGCGGCCAGATGAGCGTTGCCTGCAAACTGTATCCGCAAGTGATCGCAGGGGCGGCGGCCAAGCTGTTTAAATCTCATGATCCTGATTATGAAGATGGCGGGCAGCTGCGCGATTTTATTTATGTTGGCGACTGCGTGTCGGTGATGCTGTGGCTTTATGATCATCCGGAAGTTAGCGGGCTGTTCAATGTCGGCACGGGTAAGGCGCGGAGCTTTAAAGACCTCGCCGAGGCGGTGTTTAAGGCCGTGGATATGAAGCCGAAAATCCAGTATATCGACATGCCGCAGGAGCTGCGCGGCAAGTACCAGTATTTCACAGAGGCCAATATGACCAAACTGCGCGCGGTCGGCTATGACAAGCCCTTTACCGAGCTGGAAGAAGGCGTGCGACAGTATGTGCAGGACTATATGGCAGCAGAGGACAAGTATCGATAAATGGCTTTGCAATTTCCAGATATTGATCCGGTGGCCCTGTCTTTGGGGCCGATAGAAATCAGGTGGTATGCGCTGGCATATCTCGCCGGGTTTTTGCTGGGCTGGCGTTATATTCTTTACCTGATCGGGCTGGATGAAAAGCGCGCCGATAAAGAAAAGCTGGTCAGCAAGCTGGCGATTGACGATTTTCTGCCATGGGCGATCCTCGGCGTTATTCTCGGCGGGCGGATCGGTTATGTGCTGTTTTATCAGCCGGGTATGCTGCGTTATGACGTGCTGGAAATATTCAAGGTCTGGCATGGGGGCATGTCGTTCCATGGCGGGGCGCTTGGGATGATCGCGGCGATGGCTATATATGCTTTTGCCAAGAAACTGCCCTTGCTGCGCCTGACCGACCTTGTATGTTGCGCTGTGCCGATCGGCTTGTTTTTCGGCAGGATCGCGAATTTTATTAATGGCGAGTTGTTTGGCCGCGAGGGCAATGCGCCTTGGACAATGGTCTTTCCGGGCGGCGGGGCGTTTCCGCGTCACCCGAGCCAGCTTTACGAGGCGGCGCTTGAAGGGCTTGTCTTGTTCGTCGTGCTGTTACTGATGGCGCACCGTGAAAAAATCCGCAGCCGGCCGGGTATATTATCGGGCGTCTTCCTGATCGGTTACGGCTTGTCGCGGATCATCGTCGAGTTCTTCCGCGAGCCGGATATCCAGATTGGCTATATCGCCGGCTTTATGACCATGGGCCAGATTTTGAGTGTGCCGATGATTATAGGCGGCGGCGTTCTGATTGCTTATTCAATGTGCCGAAACAAGCAAGTCCCTTTATGAGTTTTGAGGATTATCTAAAGCGTGAGATCAGCCATAACGGGCCGATGGATGTCGGGACGTTTATGGGGCTGGCCGTCGGGCATTATTACAACAGCCGCGATCCGTTGGGGGCCGCGGGGGACTTCACCACGGCGCCGGAAATATCGCAGATGTTCGGGGAAATGCTGGGTGCGTGGGCGGCGGATTGCTGGATGAAGATGGGGCAGCCTTCGCCTTTTTTACTGGTGGAGTGCGGGCCGGGGCGCGGGACGCTGATGGCCGATGCGCTGCGGGCGACGGCGAAAGTGCCGGGATTCCATGACGCGGCGGAGGTGACGCTGATTGAAATGAGCGACACGCTGAAGGCAAAGCAGCGGCAGGCTCTTGATGGTTATGAAGTGCAATGGTGCGGCGGTCTGGCGGAGCTGCCGGACGAAATGCCGATGATATTACTGGCCAATGAGTTTCTGGATGCGCTGCCGGTGCGGCAACTGGAATATCGCGGCGGCAAGTGGCAAGAGCGGGTGGTCGGTCTGGACGGGCAAGATGCGTTGCAGTTCGGGCTGGTTCCTGCGGATGCGGCAATGATGGCACTGGCGCCGAAGGGTGGTAAAGACGGCGATGTGGCCGAGATTGCACCGGTACGGGACGCTTTTGTGCGTGATGTCTGCGCCAGAGAGCAAAGTGTCGCGCTGTTTATCGATTACGGTTATGCCGAGGGGCATGGCGATACGTTGCAGGCGATGAGGGCGCACAAGTTTGTGCCGGTGCTGGCAGGTGTCGGTGATGCCGATCTGACGGCGCATGTCGATTTTGCGGCGCTGGCGCGGGCGGCACAGGGCGCGCAGGTTTACGGCCCTGCCGGGCAAGGTGAATTTTTGCAGCGCCTTGGAATCGCACAGCGGGCGGCAATGTTAAGGCAGCGAGCGAATGCAGCGCAGGCCGAAGACATAGACAAGGGGCTGGCGCGGCTTACAGCACCGGCGGAGATGGGCGAGTTATTCAAGGTCATGGCGGTCTGTAGCCAGCCATTGTCGTTAGCGGGGTTCTAGTAGCGGGGTTCTAGATGTTTATTAAAGATGCGGTTTTATCATCGCCTGATGTTGTTCACGGCTTTTTTGGTCGTAATAGCGGAAAGAGTGAGGGGCTTTATAAAAGCCTGAATTGCGGGCTTGGCACTGATGATCCGGCGGCGCTGGATAATCGGGCGATTGTCGCCGGTCAGTTGGGGCTGGAGCCGGAAAATTTGCTGGGGCTTTACCAGATACACAGTGCGGAATGCGTTACTGTCGCGCAGCCTTGGGGCGAGCGCCCGCAGGCTGACGCGATGGCGACTGATAAGCCGGGGCTGGGGCTTGGCATTGTCACGGCGGACTGCGCGCCGGTGCTGTTTTACGGGCAGAAGGAAGGCGGCGCGCCGGTAATCGGTGCTGCCCATGCCGGTTGGGGCGGGGCGCTGAAAGGTGTTCTGGAGGGCACGATTGAGGCGATGGTTACTTTAGGGGCTGCGCCGGACAGTCTTTGCGCGGCGGTCGGGCCGTGCATTGCCCCGGAGTCCTATGAAGTTTCAGAAGATTTTCGCGTGCCGTTTATCGCGCAGGATGAAGGGAATGAAATGTTCTTTGAGGCGGCAGCGCGCGAAGGGCATTTGATGTTTGATCTGCCTGGCTATATTGCGCGGCGGCTGATGCTGGCAGGCGTGGCGGAAATTTCACTTAGCGGCGTCGATACCTATTTTAACGAGATGGACTATTTCAGTTACCGCCGTTCCGTCCACAAGAAAGAAGCCGATTACGGGCGGCAAATCTCTGTGATTGCCATTTGCGGGCAATAAATAAGGTTGATTTATTTTGACGGTTTTTTATAGTGCGCGAGTAAGTGCCCCGGAAAATTAAAACGAGTAAAAACATGCAGCTTATCGCAGGGAATTCCAACCGTCCGCTGGCCGAAGCCATTTCCGCTTATCTGAATGTTCCTTTGACTAAGGCGAGCATCCGCCGCTTTTCAGATATGGAAGTCTTTGCCGAAATTCTCGAAAACGTGCGGGGGCAGGATACGTTTGTGGTCCAGTCCACTTCTTATCCGGCGAATGATAATCTGATGGAGCTGTTGATTACGATCGACGCGTTGCGCCGCGGTTCGGCGCGCCGGATTACCGCTGTGATCCCTTACTTCGGATATGCGCGGCAAGACCGTAAAACCGGCGGCCGGACACCGATTTCTGCCAAGCTAGTTGCCAACCTGATTACCGCTGCCGGCGCTGACCGCGTTTTGACGATGGAGCTGCACGCAGGGCAAATTCAGGGCTTTTTTGATATTCCGGTTGATAACCTTCATATCGCACCGATCTTCCTGCCTGATATTACCAGCCAGTTCAAAAAAGAAGAACTGGTGATGGTGTCGCCGGATGTTGGCGGCGTGGTACGTGCGCGGGCGATGGCCAAGCGCTGTGATGCTGATCTGGCCATTATCGACAAGCGCCGAGAAAAGGCAGGCGTTTCCGAGGTGATGCATGTTATCGGTGATGTCGAAGGCAAGGTCTGCATCATGGTCGATGATATTGTTGATTCCGGCGGAACGCTGTGCAATGCGGCTTCGGCGCTGAAAGCCAAGGGCGCGAAGGCTGTTCATGCCTATGTCGTGCATGGCGTGTTGTCAGGCGGGGCCGTGGCGCGTATCTCTTCGTCCGAGATCGAGCGCATGATCATTGCCGATACAATCGCCGCGACGGAAGCGGTGCGGGTATCCGAGACGATTTCGCAGTTGAGTGTTGCGCCGCTGATTGGCGAGGCGATCAAGCGGATTAGCGATGAGCGTTCTATTTCTGCGCTGTTCAAGTAGTCTTCTGCACGAAAATCACTGTTTTTGCTTATATCCGGGCGTAATCCGGATATAGAGCGATAATTTTCTTGATATAGCAGGGTTTTTCTGCTTTTTATCACTGGTTTTGGGCCCGCGCACCCCTGGAGGCTGGCCCCGTTTCAATTTAGTAAGAGGAAAAGAAAAATGGCAAAAAATTATGCTTTGCAAGCGGAAGCCAGAGATCGTGTAGGCAAGGGGGCCGCCCGTTCATTGCGCCGCGAGAACAAAGTCCCTGCAGTTATTTACGGCGACGGCAAAGAAGCCGTAACCATCACGCTGCCGGCAAAAGAAGTAAACCTTGAATATAACAAAGGCCAGATGTTCACGACGCTTTGCGATCTGAGCGTTGGCAAAGACAAGCACCTGGTGCTTGCACGTGACGTTCAGCTGCACGTTGTTAAAGGTTTTGTCGAGCACATTGATTTTCTGCGCGTGACTCCGAAAACCAAAATCGCTGTTAATGTTCCGGTTCACTTCATTAATGAAGAAGCATCCCCGGCAATTCAGAACAAAGGCGTTATGAACGTCATTCGTTATGATGTCGAACTGGTATGTAAGGCAACCAACATTCCTGATGCGATTGAAATTGATCTGACGCCTTTCAATATCGGCGACTCGATCAAAATCAGCGATGTTACCCTGCCGGAAGGCGCGAAGCCGGTTATTGATGACCGTGA
>CBDUPU010000036.1:0-14357 GCA_965369185.1 uncultured Rhodospirillales bacterium | reverse complement strand
AACACGCCGGGCTACGCGATCAGCAAGGGCGCGCTGGAAGCATTTGCCAACAACATCGCCGGTGAGTTTAAGGGAACAGACAAGAAGGTCGTTGGCTATGTGCCGCCGCCGGTGCAGAATTTCCTGCGCACCGACCTGAAACCGGACGAGCCGCTGCACGCCCATCCGCACGGCGAAGACATGGTGGAACTGCCGCTGCGCCTTGCCGCGCGGTCGGTAAAATCTGAATTTAACGGCAAGGTCGTTGCCATGGGCTATGACCATCTGCGCCGTAAAGACGGAAAAACGGCAGAGGGCAAAGGCTTTGATTATATGCCGCGCGATCCGCAGACGAACGGTTTTATTTACGATCTGCGCACTCGCTCGCTGGCGGCAGGCGGGGGTGACGGCGGCGAAGAGCTTATGCGCTGGGACACGGATTCCTGCCGCAAGATTTTCGGCCATGGCCGCACCCCGGACATGCAAACCGGCCAGTCGCTGGACGGCATTTACAAAGCGCCGGATCATGTCGCCAAATTCCGCAAGCCAAAGCCATAAAAGCCCAACAGGACATCACAAATGAGCAGCACATTAGGCAATATTGGCAGAACGGATCAGGCGGCTTTTATCAGCAAAGACCTGAAGACCGGCGAAACCCCGATGTTTAACCCGCTGGACCGCTGTTTTTATTACGTGGACATCGAGGCCGGAGACATTCACCAATATAACCCCACCACCGGCAAGACCCAAAAATGGCATCTGGATAAAGGCATGGTTGGCGGCGTTGTCATTAATAGTGACGGCACGCTGATCGGCAATGCGCAGGACGGACTGTTTGCGTTTAACCCAAAGAACGGCGCGCTTGTCATGTCCCACCCGATTGAGCCGAACAAGCCGAATAACCGCCCCAATGACATGAATATTATCGAGCTGGCCGACGGCTCAACCCGCATCGTCATTGGCTGCATCCCGATCGACCGGACAATCGTCAAGCCGGACGAGAAGCCGGGAGTCGTTTATGTTGTGAAGCCGGACACGCTGGCACTAAAGCCGATTTTTGATAATCACGTCACCAGCAACGCGCTATGCGGCTATCACGAAAACGGCGAGAACGTTATCTTTCTGGCGGAAACCGACAAGAAGCATAACCCGACTGTCTGGAAAGCCCGCTATAACGCGAAGACAGACGAAATAGAGAATGTGCAGACATTCCTGACCCGCGCGGAATTGCAGGGCGGACGACCTGACGGCGCCAGCATTCTTGAGATCAACGGCCAGAGAGTTATTGCAATCGCGGCGCTGGATACCAATAAAATCATCGCTTTTGACGTTGATACGAAAGAGGCCGTGGCGAGCGTCGAGGCACCTCGCAACCTGACGCTGACACATGCGGTTTTTGGCGAGGACGCGAATAACAATGCCATCTGCCTGATTACATCGCGGTGGCAGAATGTCGATAACAATGAAATGCTCGGCGTGTCGGTGATTGTACCAATTAAAAAGGACATCGCAATCAAACCGCAATCCGCGATCGCCAAGGGCTACCCCGACTTTAATAACATTGCGGCAGGCAAGCATATTCAGACCATAAAGGCCGAACCGGTCAGCGGCGCGCCCCATGGTCAAAACAGCCATAAACCCGGCCCGCTTTGCCCTTAAGACACACAGGAACAAGAGAATAAACAGATGCAGGATTTCCTCCGCTGGATCGAACATATCGGGATAGAAAACATCGTCTGGATTACCGACGTTGACGAAACCCTGCTGGAAAAATGCGCAAACCCGAACGAGGTCACGCAGATCGCGGGGCTTGAGGAAATGTGCGAGCGGCTCGACCGCAAGGCTGGCGGCGGCTTTTTTGTTATTACCGGACGCGAGCTTTCGTGGCTCGACAAAGTGTTCCCCAACAAGACTATCCGCGCCTCCTGCGAATATCACTGCCTGTTCCGCAAGGCCGCACAAGGCGAAGCGGACGCGCTGAACCCCAAGCCGGAATGGAAGTTGATTGATGCGGAGCTGGAAGCGCTGGCGGCGCAGCATGACGGGCTTCTGCTGCGTAAAAAGCCGTTCATGCGCTCTCTGCACTACATCGCCGTACCGCCGGAACAGCGGGAAACCATCAAAGCGGCTCTAGAGCCTGCGCTGAAAGGGCTGCTGGAAAAGCACAATAAAATTACCGGGCAGCAGGTCGGCATTATTGATGGCGGCAAAGTCTTTGACATGGGGCCGTCCAATTCGGATAAAAGCCACGCGCTGCATGACGTTCTGGCGGAAGCGGAAAAACAGACCGGCAAAAAGTTGGTGCCGATCTATTTCGGCGACAGTCCCGGCGACCTCCCAGCCGCACTGGCGGCGCAAGCGGCGGGCGGCAAGTTTATCGCGATTGGCGATGATGCCCGCGTGACCTCAATTGCCGATTTCACCTTCAGCAGCCCGGAGCAATATCGCGCGGCGATCCGGCAGGTAATTGACGGCGCACCGAAACCGGCGATCGCGCCTACAGCACCAAAATTGCCCTGAAATCATTAACATTGGTGAAGGTCGGGCCGGTCATTACCAGCCCGCCAACGGCCTCGAAAAAACTATAGGCATCGTTATCAGCCAGATAGGCGGCGGGATCGATCCCGGCTTTCTTGGCCTGCGCCAGTGTGGCGGGGGTAAAGATTGCCCCGGCATTATCCTCGCTGCCGTCAATGCCGTCCGTATCGCAGGCAATGCCGTAAAGCTGGCGGTGGCCGAGCGCGGCAATGGTGGCGGCGAGCAGATATTCAGCGTTGCGCCCGCCCCTGCCGCTGCCCCTGACGGTGACAGTGGTTTCGCCGCCGGAAAGCAGGACGAGCGGGCTTTTGCTGAGCTGCTTAAAGGCAAGCTGGACATGTTCATCACCGACCTTGCGCGCTTCGCCTTCAAGGTCATCGCCTAAAATAACCGGTTCGATGCCTTTTGACGAGGCATAAGCGGCGGCTTCCATCAAGGCTCCTTTGGCGCAGGAAACGAGTTTCACCTCATCCCTGGCAAAGCGCGCATCGCCCGGTTTTGGCGTTTCATTGGCAGGGTCGGCCAGCCAGTCCCGCACAGCGTCGCTGACCGGGATATTGTATTTTTCGATGACGGCGCGCGCCTGCGCTTGCGATGTCGCATCAGGCAAGGTAGGGCCGGATGCAACGACACGCGGATCATCGCCCGGCACGTCAGAAATAACCAGCGTCACGACTTTGGCCGGATGCGCCGCCAGCGCTAAGCGCCCGCCCTTGACGGCGGAGAGCTGCTTGCGGACGCAGTTCATTTCATGGATCGGCGCGCCGGATTTCAAAAGCGCCTTATTGATCTCGCGTTTTTCCTGACTGGAAAGGCAGGGCGCGGGAAGCGAGAGCAGCGCAGAGCCGCCGCCGGAAATAAGCGCCAGCACCATATCGTCTTCGGTCAGGTTTTCGACCATTTGCAGGATGCGCTTACAGGCGATTTCCCCGGCATCGTCCGGCACCGGATGGGCGGCTTCGATAATCTCGATCTTGTCGGTCGGCACGGCATAGCCGTAACGTGTGACGACCAGCCCTTCGAGCTGGGCATCCGGCCAGCTTTGCTCGACCGCTTTCGCCATCGCCGCCGAAGCCTTGCCTGCGCCGATGACGATAATCCGCCCCTTTGGCTTTTCGGGAAGATGCGGCGGCACGGTTTTCAGCGGGTCGGCGGCCTTCAGCGCCTTGCCGAACAGTTCATGTAAAAACGCTTCGGGGTCGGTAATCATGCTAATCACAAAGCGCGGACGTGGCCGTCAACGCTGATCGCCTGACCGGAAATATTACGGCCGAGCGGCGAACAGAAGAACAGAGCCTGCTGCGCGACATCTTCCGCCGTGACCATACGGCCAAGCGAGGCCATGTTTTTGTAGGTCGCTTCCATGTCCTCGAACGGCACGCCCTCTTTTTCGGCACGGGCGCGGATAACGTTTTCAATGCGCGGTCCCTCGACAATGCCCGGCATGATGACGTTGACGCGGATACCGGCGGGGCCAAGCTCATAGGCAAGGCTCTCGGCAAGGCCGCGGATCGCCCACTTGGTCGCCGCATAAGGGGTGCGGTTGGCATAAGCCAGCCGTCCGGCGATTGAGGAGATGCAGATGATCGACGCATTGTCGGACTGTTTGAGCAGCGGCACGGCATGGTGGGCGCAGTAAAACTGGCCGTTCAAATTAATCCGCACGGTCGCGTCCCAGTCGGCGGGGTTAATCTCTTCAACGCCCGCAGTCGGGCCGGCGATGCCTGCATTATTCACCAGCACGTCAAGGCCGCCGAGAAACTCCTTTGCCTCGGCAAACAGATTGGCAACCTGCGCCTCGTCCGATACATCACAAAGCGTATAGCCCCATGACGGGTGGTCGGCCTTACAGGAATCGAGCGCCGCTTGCGCAACATCGCAAACATGGATTTTCGCGCCCGCCGCGTCAAAGGCTTCGGCAATGGCGCGGCCAATCCCGGCGGCGCCTGCCGTCACAACAACCCGCAAACCGGGCTGTAGTCCAAAGGTCTCGCTCATCTTCAGGCCGCTTTCTTTTGCTGGTAAGACAGGTCGATCTTATCGCCGCCTTTAAGCTGCAGGATTTCGCGCGCCTCGTCCGGCGTGGCGATCTCAAGCGACAGGCCTTCGATAATTTCGCGTACTTTGGTGACTTGCTGGGCGTTGGTTTCAGCCAGCTTTCCGGGGCCGATCCAAAGCGAGTCTTCAAGACCGACGCGCACGTGCGAACCTTGCGCAAGCCCCATGGCACCCAACCTCATCTGGTTGCTGCCCGCGCCCAGAATCGACCATTCATAATCATCACCAAACAGGCGGTCTGCGGTGCGTTTCATATGGGCGAGGTCTTCCGGGTGGCCGCCAATGCCGCCGAAAATGCCAAAGACCGTCTGGATAAAGAATGGCGGCTTCACAAGGCCGGCATCGACGAAATATTTCAGGTTATAAAGATGGCCGACATCATAGCACTCGAACTCGAATTTCGTGCCGTTTTCCGCGCCCATTCTCATTAGCTTCTCAACGTCGAGGAACGTATTCTTGAATACGATCTCCTTGTTGCCAAGATAATCGCGCTCCCACTCATGCTGCAGGTCGTTATCGTAACGGTTGAGCATCGGGAACAGGCCGAAATTGATCGTGCCCATATTCAATGAAGCGACTTCCGGCTTGAAGGTCGCGGCAGGCTGCATGCGCTCTTCCACCGTCATGGTCGGCGCGCCGCCTGTGGTGATGTTAATGACAGCATCGGTCGCTGCCTTGATCTGCGGCAGGAAATCCATGAATAGCGCCGGGTCCTGCGACGGGCGGCCGTCTTGCGGGTCGCGGGCGTGAAGGTGCAGGATCGCGGCACCGGCTTCAGCGGCGGCAATCGCGGCCTCGGCAATTTCCTCAGCCGTCACCGGCAGGTAAGGCGACATTGACGGCGTGTGGATCGCACCGGTCGGGGCGCAGGTGATAATGACTTTTTTGTTTCTGGCCATGGCTTTAACCTCCCAAAGGCTTTTTATAGCGCTAAACTTTCCGAAATATCCCGAACTATTCCATAGAAATAGCGGCAGAGCAAGGGCGAGCCTATGATGCGGCGCAGCTTCAAGCGGCGAGCCAGTCCGCAATTCCCTTGGCCGCCTTAACGCCGGTGGCAAAGCTGGCCTGCAGCAGATAGCCGCCGGTCGGGGCTTCCCAGTCGAGCATTTCACCGGCGACAAACACGCCCGGCTTGGCCTTTAGCATGTAATTATCATCAACCGCGTCAAAGGAAACACCGCCTGCGCTAGAAATCGCGCGGTCGATCGGGAACGGCTCTTGCAACGTTACCGGATAGTTTTTAATCAGCCGCGCCAACTTCTCAGGCGGATAAGAACCAAGCTCCTTACGCTCCGGGCTTTCCATCAGCAGGTTTACTGCCACCGGCG
This sequence comes from uncultured Rhodospirillales bacterium, assembly GCA_965369185.1. GTDB lineage: Bacteria > Pseudomonadota > Alphaproteobacteria > Micavibrionales > Micavibrionaceae > UM-FILTER-47-13. The sequence goes on along the minus strand of CBDUPU010000036.1, from coordinate 8,451 downwards.
AGAGGTTCAGCGTCTTGCGCAAATAATTGGAAAAGGACAGGCCGCCGCGCGGTTTTCCGAGCCGTTCAACCAGCGCCGCCTCATCCAGATCAGGTTTCAGGTCAAGCATAAGCTCCGCGCTGCCATCACGGTTGATTGCCTCGCGCAGCCGTGATGAGAGAGCGTAAATCGCGCCGCCTTCCAGCCCGCGCTCGGTCATCATGATCTCGCCGGGAACGCTGGCGCCCTCAAAGCACGCCGTCACCGCCTTGAGCGGCTGACCGGCAAAGCGGCCACAAAACAGTTCCGACCACTCCACGGTAAAGCCGCAATTGGCAGCTTGCAGCGGCGCGACCTTTACGCCCTCACCCTCAAGCAGCGCCGTCCACGAACCGTCCGAGCCAAGCCGCGGCCACGAAGCACCGCCCAGCGCCAGCAGCGTGGCGTCCGGCGTTACCTGTACCGTTCCGCCCGGCGTATTAAACACCAGCGCGCCATCATTATCCCAGCCCTGCCAGTCATGGCTCAGCTTGAAGCGCACCCCCTGCCCCTCAAGCCGCTTAACCCACGCCCGCAGCAGCGGCGAGGCCTTGAAACTTTCCGGAAAGACGCGGCCACTGGTGCCAACAAAAGTCTTCTGCCCCAGCCCCTCGCACCAGTCGCGCAAGGCCTGCGGCGGAAAGGACTCGATCAGCGGCGCAAGCGTTTGCGCCTTGTCACCGTAACGGCCAATAAATTTGGAAAGATCTTCCGAATGGGTCAGGTTCAGCCCGCCGCGTCCTGCCATCAAAAACTTGCGCGCCACCGAAGGCTTGCGCTCATAAACGCTCACGGCAAAGCCCTGTGCCGACAGCATTTCCGCCGCCATCAACCCCGCCGGGCCACCGCCGATTATTGCTATAGTTTGTTGTGGCAGGGGTGCGCTCCTTTGCTTACTTTCCCGTATAGGGCGCTATCGTCGCCTTACCGCCACTCCCTTGTCAAGGTGAAGCCGTGCTGCTTGAGGCAAAGGGCGGTTTCGCGTTCTTCGATGTCGCGCCTTGTATCGGGCGGGAAGCCGGCGGGGCCGTAATCGCGGTCATAGAAAAATGGCAATTGGTCGCGGGCAGATTCGCGCGCTTTGGCGCGGCAGACAGGCTCGACGTCCTGAAAACGGGAACCATCAGGGGCTACGGCGCTCCAGCGGGCGGTACAGCCGGTCAACTGCCAAGCCAAAAACGCCAGCAACAGGACGGCGCCTACGATTATGATTATGCGGCGCATCTCCATCATAGTTCTGAAATGGGATTGCACCGCGCAACAAGAAACCCCGAAGGAGGCATTTTCCTTCGGGGTTTCCCGTAGATACTTGATCTTACATGATTTTAAGGGCCGGATTTTAGCCCGTGATTTAGGCTATCTTGCCACTCCCATATGGGAGGAACAAATGCCGATCTCTCCCAGAATTACAGCGGCGTTGTCTCCGGCCTTAAAACTCTGTGTTCGATCATTCATTTGACCACCTCCTTTTCTTGGTTGCACGTCAAACTGAACTGGCATGACGGGCACGATAATCAAGGAAGCGGAGCATTTTTTAGCCGTTTTTTTTATGCCGCGAGGGTCAGGTTGTCGCTGTCGGTCACGTCCTCGACAAGGGCGCGGTGAAGAACGCAAATCGCCTTCTCGTAATCCTGCTCACTGATAATGAGCTGAATATCGGCCAGACGCATTGTCTGATGGGCGGCCAGCACCTCGATCTTCGCTTCGTTTAGCGATGACATGGTGAGTTGCAGCAGGCCTTTTTTGCCCATGTCGCTGCCGATGGCGGCGACAATCGCGACTTTGTGAATATTGATATTGGCGTGACGATACTTTTCCTGCAGCCCGGCGCCAACGCGTTTGACCCGGTCAATCGGCCCGGCGACATAATAGGTGATCGTGTTGGCGTTATAGTCATTGGTGACGATCTTTAGGCCGAGCTTACGGATGCGGTCGAGCATACTTTCCTCGTAACCGGAAACCCCGACCATGTTCTGGTCGAAAAACTCGATCGCATAGACGTTGCGGCGACCGGCAACGATTTCAACGCAGGGCTTCTTGCTGCAATAATCGCTGCGAATGACGGTGCCCTCATGGTCACGCTCGAACGTGTTGCGCACGCGCAGCGGAATTTGCGACTGGCGCAGCCCCTTGGCGGCGCGCGGATGGATCGCTTCCATACCAAGATTGGACAGCTGGTCGGCAACGTCGTAATTCGTCATGCCGATCGGGAAAACGCGGTCTTCGGCCACAATCTTCGGGTCGGCGCTGCTGAGGTGATATTCCTTGTGAATGACCGCTTCCCGCGCCTTGGTCAGCACGGCGATCCGGCTGAAAGTGATCTCGGTATAGCCGCGGTCAAAAGTGCTCATCAGCCCTTCATTGCACTGGGCATAGCCGGTGACGATCGGCAGGGTCTTGGTGATGTCGATTGCCTCAAACGCGCTGTTAATGCGGTCATCGAGATCCATATATTCGGTATCTCGCCAGCCGGTCAGGTCTACGAACTGCGCGTTCACGCCCTGCTTTTGCAGTAGCAGCGTCGTGTTGAAGGCACTGTGCGCTTCGCCGATTGCGCTGAGCATTTCGCGCACGGTCATCAGATGCTCTTCGAGCTTGAAATGACCGTAGGAGCATAAACGATGCAGATCGATCATGCAGCTGCGCACGCCCTCGATACGTTCGCGGACAAAACGGTCGGCCTCGCGGCGATCAGTGATGTCGTCAAAGATTTCAGCGTTGATGCGGCGCATTTCCTGGCAGACTTCGCTGATGGAATCGCTCCACGCCCATTCACTGTCGGCGCCGACAAAAAGCGAATAGACCCCGGGGTCTTGCGTCTTTTTGTGTTCCAGCAGCATGTCGGTAATCCCGGCATAGGCGGACAGGACGAAAATGCGGTTATATAGTTCGCTTTTCTTGCGTTTGCCGATCAAGACGTTTTTCAGCACGGTTTCTGTGTTGGAAATGGACGTGCCGCCGATTTTTTCGACTGTATGTTCAGCCATTGTTTAAACCCTCTTTGTAATTAATGCGCAGCTATGCGGTCTTTTCCAGAAGCGGATAAGCGCCGCTCTCATCATGGATTTCCTGACCGTGCAGGGCCGGGTTAAATACGCAGGCTAGCTTTAACTCGCTGGTCGCGCGCAGCTTGTGCTTGTCGTTTTTATCAAGGATGTAAATCGTGCCCGGCTTGATCGGGTATATTTTGCCGTCATCGCAAGTTTCGACTTCGCCCTCGCCGGAGATGCAGTAAACCGATTCAAGGTGGTTCTGGTACCAGATGTCGGTTTCGGTGCCGGCATAAATGGTCGTGATGTGGAAGGAAAAGCCCATATTGTCGTTTTCCAGCAGCAGCCTGACACTGTCCCAGTTATCGGAAGCAACGCGGCGTTCACTTTGTTCGGCGTCCTGCAAAGTTCTGACGATCATGTTTTGTCTCCTTGGTCGTATTTCGTTCTGCGTTTAAGCGGCTTGTTTAAGCTTGTGTTCACCAAGCGCTGCTTCGAAGCATTCTTCGATGATGTCCCAGCCGCGCATCAGTTCGACATCCTTGATGACAAGCGGGCACAGGCATTTGACGACTTGCGAGTCAGGGCCGCTGGTTTCAACGACCAGCCCCATTTCAAAGGCCTTTCCGGTAATGGCTTCAGCGATTGCGCCGTTTTCGCACTCTATGCCGCGCATCATGCCGCGGCCTTTGGCCTTGAGCATCCCTTGCGGGTAGCTGGCAATAATATTGTCGATCCGCTTGGCGATCATATCGCCCTTGCGCTTGATTTCGTTGGCAAAGGCATCGTCAGCCCAGTATTCGCGCAGCGCGGCGGTGGCGGTGACAAAGGCATGGTTGTTGCCGCGGAAAGTGCCGTTATGCTCGCCCGGCTTCCACTGGTCATGCTCCGGCTTGAAGATGGTCAGTGCGAAAGGCAGGCCATAGCCACTCAAGGATTTTGACAATGTGACAATATCGGGGCTGATCCCGGCTTCTTCAAAGCTGAAGAACGTTCCGGTTCGGCCGCAGCCGGCCTGAATGTCATCGACAATCATCAGCATGCCGTGCTTGCGGCAGAGTTTTTCGAGGCCGCGTAGCCAGTCGGTGCTGGCAACATTTAGACCGCCCTCGCCCTGCACGGTTTCAACGATGACCGCTGCGGGCAGGTCTATACCGCTGCTGGCATCCGACAGAACTTTGTCGAAATATTCGAGCGTATCAAGCTCGTCACCCATATAGCCGTCGAACGGCATACGTGACGAACCGCTAAGCGGAACGCCTGCAGCGCCGCGGTGATGGCCGTTTCCGGTGGCGGCCAGCGCGCCCATCGTTACGCCATGAAAGCCATTGGTGAAAGAAACGATATTAGTGCGGCCAGTGACATTACGCGCCATTTTCATCGCCGCTTCAACGGCGTTGGTGCCGGTCGGGCCTGTAAACTGTACGACATATTCCATGTTGCGCGGCTTCAGGATGATGTCCTGAAAGGCCGTCAGGAAATCTTCTTTGGCCTCTGTGTGAAAGTCGAGACCGTGCGTGATGCCGTTGCTGCGGATATAATCGACCAGCTTGTCCTGCAATTTTGCATTATTATGGCCATAATTCAGCGTACCGGCACCGGCGAGAAAATCGATATACTGGTTGCCGTCGCGGTCAAAAAGCAGCGCGCCCTCAGCGCGGTCAAAGACGACCGGGAAAGACCGTGCATAACACTGCACTTCGGATTCCATACGGTCAAAAATTGTTTGTGTTTCGGTTTCATTCTGATGCTTGTCAGACATGTGATTCCTCTTTTCGCTCGTGTGATTGTTTGATTGGTGACTTTTATTATTTTGGAAAACTGATGGTCAGCAGATGCTCGCTGGCATGGGCGCCGGAGAAATGCTCCTTGCGGCAGAACAATAATTCGTCGCGGCATTCGGCATCGATGTTGTTGGCAAACGACTCGAACAGCCCCCATGAAGCCTTGTTATCGCGGGTAATCGTCGTTTGCAGGCGCTTTACGTCCTTGCATTCCGGGCGATCCAGTATTTCGGCAAGCATCCTTTTTCCCAGCCCCTGACCGCGGCCTTCCCTATGGACGGCGACCTGCCAGACAAACAGCGTATCCGGCTCGTTCGGCAGGATATAGGCCGACAGGAAAGCAATCGGTTTGCCGGCTTTTTCGACGACCACGCAGGTATCGGCAAAGTGCGTACATTGAAGCAAGTTGCAATAAATCGAATTGGTATCAAGCGGCGGGCACTGATTAATCAGATCGTGAATGCCCTGACCGTCACGGTCGCCCGGCTTGCGAAATTGCAGTTCCGCATCCCTGAAAGCCGCGAGTGATTTTTTCTTAGCATGTCCCATGTTTTTCCTGCTTATGACCTTTTAATTAATTTGAAATCCGATAAAACCAGACAGCACGATACTTAGTGTTTCTAACTAAATTTTTCAAGAAAATTCTTAATAAAGTGCTTATCCTTGCCAAAAATCGTTTTATTTCCTAAATATAAAACACTTTTAAAAACTAACGTTCTTTGGCCTGGGAAAATGCTTAGCAACGCAAAAGACTTGCCGGGAATTTCACTGTTACGCTAGATTAGGGGGAACTTACATATGCGCAATTTGGCAGCGTCACTCGCATTGCCGCGGGACGACAGGCAGAAGGAAGAAGGGCATAAGATGAACAAGGACGAGGAAGTCGTCATCATGCTTCGCCGCATCATCCGGGCAACGGACATGCGCTCAAAGCAGCTCGCCCGCGAGTCCGGCCTGACGCCGCCGCAATTCCTGATCCTGAACTCGATCGACCAGCTCGGCGCCGTTGCCATCAGCCAAATCGCACAAGACGTCAACCTGACGCAGGCGACCGTAACCTCGATCATCGACCGGCTTGAAAAGAAGGGCCTCGCCCGCCGGCTGCGCAGCGAAAAAGACAAGCGCGTTGTCCACGCCACCCTGACCGAAGAAGGCAAACGCACACTTGATGCCGCGCCGACCTTGCTGCAAAACCAGTTTCTCGAGAAATTCAACAATCTGGAAGACTGGGAACAGACTTACATTCTCTCCGCGCTACAGCGCGTGGCGAGCCTGATGGCAGCGGACAGCATTGACGCTTCGCCGTTTCTGGATATTGGCGAGATTGACCGCGCACCGGAAGCGAAATAACAGGCTGCGCCTGCGCTTTTATAAACGGCCAGCCACTGGCGGAACTATTTTCTAAAAAACACTGTTGGGCTTTCGCAAAAGAAAGGAAAGCCCCATGATCGATATTTTTAACCCGCAATATAACGGCTTCTTTGACGAATACGAGGAGGAGGAAAGCGACCACTTTCAGCCGAACATATGGCAGCAGAACTCCCAGGTAAGAGAAACGCTTTTGTTTCCTCACCCTTTTACAGCGTCGCCTCTACACTTCATCCACCAGATACACGGCCATCACGGCAAGCCGGAGCCAGCAGATAATCCTTACGAGGATTTCACCTACCGCGCCATTGACGGCAGCAACAGCCATGAATACGGGCTCGGTCAGGCTCACACCGTATTCACAACCGTTGCAGGCAGTGATTACAGCGATGGTTATAACAGCCCCGCGGGCGAATACCGCCCAAGCCCCCGCGAAATCAGCAACACCGTATCCGCACAGGACGGCGCCGACATCCCCAGTACAATTAACGCATCGAACTTCCTCTGGATGTGGGGCCAGTTTCTCGACCACGATATTGACCTTGTTGCGGAAGGAACTGGAGAGAGCTTTAACATCGCCGTCCCCGCCGGCGACCCGTATTTTGACCCGGACTATACCGGGACAGCGGAAATCCTGCTAACCCGCACAAAAGCGGCACCAGGAACAGGAACGGAGTACGGCAACCCGCGCCAGCAAATTAACGAGATCACCTCTTTTATCGACGCCTCCAACATTTACGGCTCAGACCCGGATCTTGCAGCGCTGCTGCGTGATGAAAACGGCTATTTGAAGCTAAGAGACGGGGATTATTTACCGTTCAACCCTAATGGCGGTGGCTTTCTGGCCGGTGACGTACGCGCGAACGAGAATGTGGCGCTCACTTCCATGCACACGCTTTTCGCCCGTGAACATAACCGGATTGTTGACCTGTTGAAGGAAAAATATCCGGACATGAGTCCGGAAGAACTTTATCAAAACGCAAAAGCCACTGTAGAGGCCGAGCTGCAAATCATTACCTACAAGGAATTTTTGCCGCTTCTGCTCGGGCCTGATGCGATGTCCGCATACGAAGGCTATAACTCTGCGGTCAATCCTCAGATCACGAACGAGTTTTCCACGGCGGCCTACCGCCTCGGACACACAATGCTGAGCGCAACGATCGCCCGGCTTCTGGAGAACGGTGATACCGCTTACGAAGGAAATCTCGCGCTGCGCGATGCATTCTTTAACCCGCAGGAAATTCTTGATCATGGCTTCGACACGATCATGCGCGGACAGGCCGCCACCCATTCACAGGCGATCGATACGCTTGTTACAGATGAAGTGCGCAACTTCCTGTTCGGTGAACCGGGGGCCGGCGGGTTCGACCTTGTTTCGCTGAACATTCAGCGCGGGCGCGAACATGGCATTCCCGATCTGAACAGTGTGCGCGTGGCTTACGGGCTGGAAGCCTATACCGACTTCAACCAGATCACCAGCGATCCGGAACTGGCCGCCAAGCTGCAAGCGCTTTATCAGGACATTAACGATATCGACCTGTTTATCGGCGGACTGGCAGAAGACCATGTTCCGGGCGCCGTTGTCGGCGAAACCTTTAAAGCCGTTCTGCTTTACCAATTCACCGCCCTGCGCGACGGCGACCTTTACTGGTATCATGGCAGGTTTGAAGGCGAAATGCTGGAAGATCTGGAAAGCACGACATTAAGTGACATCATCCTGCGCAACACTGATGTCAAATATCTGCAACAAAACGTCTTTATCACCAGCGAACGTACCGGCGGAACGAACGGCGAAGACATGCTGTATGGCAGCGACAAAAACGATTTGCTGCTTGGCTTCCACGGAAAAGACGAACTCTATGGCAAAGATGGTGATGACACGCTTTACGGCGGCCACGGGAAGGACCATTTATATGGCGGTGACGGCAATGACTACCTCGTCGGCGAACAAGGCAAAGACTATCTGTACGGCGGAAACGGCGATGATATTTTGCTGTATGATAATGCCGATCATTACTGGGGCGGCGATGGCCATGACACGCTGCTGTTTAAAAACGATTCCGGCTGGTTTGACCTTAGCAAACTCAACATCCACTCCGGCATCGACGCGCTCGATTTCAATAACGGCGAGGAAGACACTGTATATCTTGATATTGAGGACATACTGGATTTCAGCGATAACGGCGCGCTTTATATTCGCGGCGATGACGGGCAGGACAAGGTGATTGCCCATCAGTTCACCAATCAGCATAACGGACACACGCCGGAGGTGGCCGAACATAACGGCATTG
>CBDUPU010000035.1:0-14541 GCA_965369185.1 uncultured Rhodospirillales bacterium | reverse complement strand
GCATTTGTCAGCGGCACGAAAATGAACTTTATCGGCCTGAAGAAGCCCGAAGATCGCGCGGCGCTTATCGCATGGCTGCGTACGCTGGCTGACAGCCCGGCACCGTTGCCAAGCGAAGCAGCAATCGCTGCCGAGCAGCCAGAGCCGGAAGCCGAAGAGGAAGCAGCGCCGGAGGCTGAATAGTCTTATAAATTACCGGATTGTTTAAAGGCGCCTTCAAGGGCGCCTTTTTTATGGAAGAGGCACGGGCTGAGTTATTTTTTATCCCAGCCGCCGCGCTCGTTTTGCTGCCAATAGGTTAGTTCGTGGCCAGCTTCTTTGTAGGACTTCCATTTGGCGCGCGCGGCTTTTACGGCCTGATCGTCATTGCCGTTAAACATTTCGCAGCACATTTTATAGCCGGAAACATCTTCTGCCGTACTGCCGCCCGTCAGGATCAAAATTGTGGCGTTATTCGGGTTTTCGTCCTTGTCGGTCAGCCAGACAGGCTGGTCTTGCGCGTTGCCGTCTTTGGCTGTTCCGTGGGGCAGAAAGCTGTCCGGGCGGTATGTCCAGAGATGGTCGTTCAAGCGCTCTGCGTCTTTTTCGGTCGGTGTACGTACGATAATACGATGGCCGCCGGATAAAGCCTTGCTTAAAATTTGCGGCAAGGCCTGTTCCAGAGACTGGGTCAGTAAGTGATAAAAACGAATTTCGCTCATGCGGCTTATTGTCGTGATGTAACGCGCAAATGCAAGTAAAAGAAAAAGCGGCGCTGCTTCTCAACGGCGCCGCTTTCAAAAATGTCTTTATTGCTTTCAGGCCGGTTTGGCGTTCGGCTTTGCTGCCGGGGAACGGCGCGGGCTTTTTTTCCTCGAAATTATCGGCGATCAGGCGTTCCAGAGCTGCAACCGGGCGACCGCTGGCAACGCCGTTTGCGGGCATCGCGGAGCCGGCAACATCAAGGTGCGCCCAAGAACGTTCCTTGCCGTTTTCATCCTTGGTGATGAAAGCGTGCAGGAATTCCGCTGCGGTGCTGGCACCGCCCCAGCGGATTGCGCCGGTATTGCTGAGATCCGCGATGCGGCCGCGTACGGCGTTGGCGAATTCTGTATGAAGCGGCAAGCGCCAGAACTCGTCGCCGGAATCCTTGCCGGCCTTTTCGATTTTGGCATAAAGCTCGTCGTCATTGGAAAAGCCGCCAGTGTAAATATGGGCGGTAGTCATGACGCAGGCGCCTGTCAGCGTGGCAACGTCGATCAGCGTGTGCGGATCGTATTCCTGTTGCAGATAGGTCATTGCATCGGCGAGGACCAGACGGCCTTCGGCATCGGTATTACCGATCTCGATGGTTTTGCCTGCCATGGATTTTACAATGTCGCCGGGGCGGTAAGCATTGCCGTTAATCATGTTTTCGGCAAGGCCGACAATGGCGACGACTTTGGTTTTGGCTTTACGTCCGGCCAGTGCTTTCATTGTGCCGACCACGGCAGCGGAGCCGCCCATGTCCATTTTCATTTCGCCCATTCCTGCGCCGGGCTTCAGGTTATAGCCGCCAGTATCGAAGGTGACGCCTTTGCCGACAAGGCCGAGCGGCTTGTCTTGCGCTCCGTTGGTGCCGTCATATTCCATGATGACCATGCGCGGCGGGTTGTCGCTGCCCTGACCGACGGCCAGTGCCGCACCCATGCCGAGTTCCGCCATTTCCTTTTCATCAAGGATCGTGATCTTGACGCCGAGCGGTGCAAGTTCATCACGGATCATTTTGGCGTAGCTGTCCGGATAAATAACGTTGCCCGGTTCGTTGGTCAGGTCGCGTGCCCAGTTCAGGCCAGCGGTGACTTTTTCCAGCGGCGCATAGATTGTTTTAGCTTTGTCGGCCTTGCTTGTTATGAGTTTGACCGTGTCCAGCGTTTTCAGGAACTGCGCGCCCGACTTGTATTTGTCAAAGCGGTAGGAGGCGCGAACAAGCCCGTCAGCCAGCGCGGCGGCATATTCTTCTGCCTTCATGCCTTTGCCCGCGGCATCGTCCGCAAGAATTTCTACTGAAGTAAAACCGGATGTGGCCAAAGTGCTTTCCAGCGGCGCGGCAAGGGCGCGGACGGAAAGGTCGCTCAAAGTATCGGCATTGCCATTGCCCAAAAGGACGATTTGTTTTGTGCCGTATTCGGCCGTCGCGGGCAGGCTCAGAATTTGTCCGGTCTTGCCGTCAAATTTCGGTGAGTTTTTAATCTGTGACGTCAGGGCACCGCCCAGCTCTTTATCGAGCTGCTTTGCGGCTTTGCCGAGTTTGCCGCCGTCAAAGACCGGTACGACAAGAACGTCCGTGGATTGCGCGCGCTGCGCAGCAAATGCGATTTTCATGGTTATCCTTCCTGTTCTTTTATATGACAAGAGCAGTAACAGGGGGTTTCCATACTGTCAAGGTGGAGCGTGATGGACGGGACTACAGAAAAAATTTGCGGGAAGGCATAGAAAAAGCGGCGAGGATCCTCCATCGCCGCTTTTTATACTCTGCAAGGAGTAATTTGTAATGTCGCGCCAGTAAGAGCGCTTGTAAGTAATGCGATGGAGGAAATTTGTTCCGCCATCCCTAACCCAAAAATTTGTGAACCAGTAATATGACTATCACAGGTAATTTTAATGAGTCAAGAAACCCCGCCAAATATCATGCAATGATATGATTTTAAATGATTTTAAGGATAAGCATGACGGTTGCCACAATGATCTGTGACTATATAACTTCCGCTTGCTTGCGTTTCAATTGCTGCCTGTTCAAGTGGTATTTTCCCATAGCCGCCGGGGATGTCGAGAATATAGCTTGGCATGGCAATGCCGCTGTTGCGGGCGCGTAACTGGCGCATTAATTTCTGCCCGTGTTCAATGGACACGCGGAAGTGACCGGTTCCGGGAACGAGGTCGGGGTGGTGTAGATAGTAGGGTTTGACGCGCAGGCGGATTAATCTGCGAAATAACGCCTCTAAAGCTTCAGGCCGGTCGTTAATGTCTTTTAGCAGTACGGATTGGGAAAGCAGGACGATCCCGGCGCGGTGCAAGGCATTCAACGCTTGTTCTGCGTCTGGTGTGAGTTCCTGAGCGTGGTTTACATGAATAACCATATAAATGGGCGTTTTGCGGTCAAGCAGGGCGCAAAGAGCCGGTGTGATCCTCTGCGGGTCTGCTACCGGTATGCGGCTGTGAAAGCGGATTATGCTGATGTGAGGTATGGTTTCCAGACGATCGAGAATATCTCGCAGGCGAGGCAATGACAGGATCAGCGGATCGCCGCCGGTAAGGATGACTTCCTCTATTTCCGTATGGCTCTCGATATAATCCAGCGCAATTTCGGTCTCGCGGCGGTTGAGTGTTTCTTCTGGTTTGCCGAGCATGTTTTTGCGGAAGCAAAAGCGGCAATTTACGGCGCAGACCGAAGCGGCTTTGAGCAAAACGCGGTTTTTGTGACGATGTACAATACCTTTGCAAGGGCTATGCGGCTGGTCGCCGATGGGGTCTGCGCTCTCGGCAGGGGCTATTTCAAGCTCGCGTATGTCTGGCAGATATTGGCGGGCAATAACGTCGCCGGAGCTTTGTATGCTGTCGCGAACGGTGTTTGTAATGCGCGTGGCAAAACGCCGCTCGACTTCGGCCATTGGGTCGTTATGTGCGTTTGCGGTGGTCGCCGCAGGCGTCTTACTCATAAGACTCCGCGATCATGCGATCCAGTACGCGTACGCCGAAGCCTGTTCCCGGTTTGGGGCAGGTGGCCGTATCGGCTTTGATCCAGGCTGTGCCTGCAATATCCATATGCGCCCAGGCACAATCATTCTCAATAAAATGCTCAAGGAAGCCGGCAGCAGTACATGCGCCTGCATAACGGCCTGTTCCAAGGCTGCGCAAATCGGCGATCTTGCTTTCCATGTCTTTTTTGTAAACGCTGTCCAGCGGCATCCGCCATAGCTTTTCGCCGCTATCCTTGCTGGCGTTTTCCATGTTGCTCCACAGTTCATCATTATTGACGAATGTACCGCAATATTCGTGCCCGAGCGCAATCATCATCGCGCCGGTCAGCGTCGCGAGATCAACGACAAGGCGCGGCTTGTACGTGCGCTGTACGTATGTCAGGCAGTCTGCGAGAACCAGCCGCCCTTCGGCATCGGTATTCATAACCTCGATGGTTTTTCCGGACAGGGACTGGATAATATCGCTGGGACGATACGCGGTATGCGATGGCATGTTTTCGGCAAGGCCGACAATCCCGACAACGTCTGCCTTTGCCTTGCGCAAGGCAAGGGTTTTCATCAGTCCAACGACTGTGGCGGCGCCGCCCATGTCCAGCTTCATGTCTTCCATGCCGCCGCTCGGCTTGATGTTGATGCCGCCAGTATCGAACGTAACGCCTTTGCCGACAAAGGCGAGCGGAGCCGGGGCATCCTTGCCTTTGGTTCCTTTAGCGCCGTTCCAACGCATAATCACCGTACGCGGCGGGCGGGACGACCCCATGCCAACGGCAAGGTGGGCATGAAAGCCGAGTTTATGCATCTTCTTTTCGTCAAAAATTTCGACTTCGACGCCGAGCGGTTTAAGCTCGTCACGGATGCGCTGGGCGAAGCTGTCGGGGTAAAGCTCGTTTGGCGGTTCGTTGACAAGATCGCGTGCCCAGAAAACGCCCTGGGCCTCTGCATCGAGCGTTTCATAGGTGTCTTCGGCGTTATCGGCTGCGGGTGTGATAAAGGTGAGCTGTTCAAGTTCGCCGCTATCGGTTTCGTCCGCTTTGGTTTTGTATTTTTCAAATTTATACGAGCGCAGCTTTAGGCCTAGCGCTGTATGTGCCGCCATTTCGGCGGTCGAAAGTGTTTCGCGCTCTTTATCATCGTCAAGGCGGAAAAGGACTTCTTCTGCACCGGCGGTGCTTAGCGCAAGATACAGCTTGCCGCCGCAGGTTTCGCAGCCGGATTTGTCCAGCTTGGCGGCGTCGCCGTAGCCGAGCAGGATGATGCGGCGATAGTCGCTGCCTTTTGGCGCCGTCAGAACAAGCGTCTGGCCTTTTTTGCCTTTGAATTTTTTCTGGTTTTGCAGGTAGTCGGTTATTGTCCCGTCAAGGTCGCGGTCCAGCTGTTCCGCCGCGGCTGACAGGCGGTTATCTTCATAGATGCCGGCAACGATTGTATCGACAACGGCTTTATGTTCTTTTTTGAAGCTGATCGTAACACTCATCGGATGACTTTCCTTTTTTAACTTTGTCTTTCGTCAGGTTACAATATATGTTCTGTTGCCCCGTTGGCTAGAGAAGACATAGGCAATTCCGTGATTTTTGATCGTTACTTGTTCAGAACTTTGCTGGTCGCGACTGTATTTGTCGCTGTAACGCTGACCTGTGTCATTTTTCTGACCCAGTCGCTGCGTTTTCTGGAGCTGGTGATTGATTCCGGCGCATCAAGCACGGCATTCTGGGTTTTAACGCTTCTTGCCTTGCCGCGGTTTTTTGAAATTATCCTGCCGATCGCCCTGATGGCGTCAACGGTCTTTGTTTATAACAAGCTGACCATGGATAGCGAGCTTATCGTGATGCGTTCATCCGGTGCGGCGCCAATGGCGCTGGCGCGCCCCGCCCTGGCGATGGCCGGTCTGGTCACGGTTATTCTCTGGGTCGTGACAATGTGGCTCGGTCCTTTATCTATGGCGAATATGCAGAATATGCGTCAGGTCATCAAAGCGCAGTATTCGACGCTATTGTTCCGCGAAGGTGTTTTTAATGCTGTCGTTCCCGGGTTAACGGTCTTTGTGCGCGACCGTGATTCCAGCGGTGAACTGCACGGGCTGATGATCCATGATACGCGCGCTGAAAACGATCAGCCGGTCACGGTATTGGCGAAACGCGGGGTCGTGGTCGCAAATGATCAGGGGCAGCAGGTTCTGGTTTATGACGGTTCGCGTCAAAGCCTTAACACGAAGACGGGCGCGCTGGACCGGCTTGATTTTGAACGTTACTCTATCGACCTGCCCGATGGCAGCGGACCGGTGCGGCAACGCTGGCAGGAGCCTGAGGAGCGTACGTTTTTAGAGCTTCTTAATCCTGACATGTCCAATCAGCGCGATATCGATAACAGGCATGAATTCCTGATAGACGCGCACAGGCGCGTTATCAGTCCGTTACTCGCGCCTGCCTATGTACTGATTGTGCTGAGCTTTTTATTGATCGGTCCGCTGGACCGGCGGGGGCAAGGCTGGCGCATCATTTCTGCGGTCATTACAACGATTGCTATTCAGGGGCTTTATCTCGCGGCTTTTAATATATCGCGCAATAATGCGTTCGGACTGGTGTTTATGTATCTTATAACGCTTCTGCCGCTCGTATCCGGATTGTTCCTGCTTAGCAGTGCGGGTGAAAATTTCCGCCGCCGACTGTTTTTCGCGTCACCGGGCAGGAGGGCAGTATGAATTTCTCACCGACGCTGAACCGTTACCTTGCCCGCAATTACCTCGTCAATATGCTGTTTATGCTCGCGGTATTGCTCGGGATTATCTATCTTTTCGACACGATAGAGCTGTTGCGGCGCGCTGCGAAAAAGGATGATGTTCCTTTGTCTCTGGTGCTGGAAATGGGGCTGCTAAAGTTGCCGGAGGTCGGGCAGTTATTGTTCCCGTTCGCCATTTTGTTTAGCGCCCTGTTTACATTCTGGCAATTGACCCGGCGGCAGGAGCTTGTCGTTGTGCGCGCCGCCGGCTTTTCTGTCTGGCAGTTTCTGGCCCCGATAATGGGGGTGGCACTGGCGGTGGGTTTTCTGAATATCGCTGTCATTAATCCGCTTGGTGCGATGTTCTTCGGCAAGTTCGAATCGCTGGAAAACCAGTATCTGTCGGAGCGAAAAAACTATGTCACGTTGCTGCGGGAAGGTTTGTGGCTGCGCCAGATCGAGGCGGAAAATAATTCCTATTTTATATTGCACGCCGAACGTATAAATCTCGCCAAATGGGAATTACAAAATGCGACCGCGCTTTTTTTTCAGGGCGAAGATGAATTTGTCCGGCGCATTGACGCGGAAACGGCGCGGCTTGAGGATGGCTTGTGGCAGTTTGAAAACGTTATCAGTAATAGTCCTGATAATCGCCAGCCGGAGTCTCTGCCGTTTATTGCCCTGCCGACCGAATTAACGGTGCGGGAGCTGGAAGAAAGTTTTGCTTCGCTGGAAACATTGTCTTTCTGGGAGTTACCCGGTTTTATCAAGACACTGGAAAATACCGGTTTTGATGCGACGCCGGTACGCATTCATTTTCACGGTCTGTTGGCCGAGCCAATGCTGTTTGTGGCCATGATTTTGCTGGCAGCGGCAGTGGCGATGCGGCCGCCGCGTATGAGCGGGACTCTCGGCATGATGGCGATCGGGGTAGCGATTGGTTTTATTGTTTTCTTTATGTCGAGTTTTTTGCAGGCGCTGGGGGCTTCGCACCAGATACCGGTGGTTCTTGCGGCCTGGTCGCCCGCGCTGGTGACGTTTTTGCTGGGTGTTGCGATGATGTTGAATCTGGAAGATGGGTAAAACCTTGTAGATTATATAGATTCCGGATTGACCGGATCAATGCGCCCGCGCATTATACCAAACGAAAAATCAGGAAAATTTTCTATTTTTTCAAAACCTTAAAATTGTTTCCCAAGGTTTAAAATATTAACCAAACGGTAATCAAGGGGTGCTTTACTCTATTTGTAATGCGGGAAAAGGCAAAAAGGGCCAGAATTTATGACGTATAATAAAAAAAGTAATTTGCTGACATTTTGTTTCGCAGCATTTTTAAGTGTTTCTGTAACGGGCTGTGCAACGAATTCCCAGACTGGCACCGGTGAAATTTATGACCCGTATGAAAATATGAACCGTGCGGTTTTCAGTTTTAACGATGCCGTCGATCAGGCCGTGGCCGAGCCGGTTGCGCGGGGCTATCGGGCGGTTACGCCAAAGCTGGTTCGTGACGGCGTTCGTAATTTCCTGCGGAACCTGCGTTCGCCGGTAAACGTGGCCAACCAGATTTTGCAAGGCGATATCGAGGGCGCTGCCGGGGATATCAGCCGTTTTGCCATGAACACGACCATTGGTGTCGGCGGTCTGTTTGATGTTGCTGCCGAAACCGGTTTGGAATATGAACATGAAGATTTCGGTCAAACGCTCGGCGTGTGGGGTGTTGGTAACGGCCCTTATTTGGTCTTGCCGTTGATGGGTCCGTCAACGCTTCGTGATGCAACCGGTCTTCTGGTGGATGGTTATGCCGATCCGGTTCGTTTGTATCTGGATAATACGGGACAGGAAGAATGGATTTACGCGCGAGCAGGCGTGAGCTTGCTTGAAAAGCGTGAGGCCTTGCTTGATGTTCTTGATGATCTGAGAGCAAACTCCTTCGATTATTACGCGGCAATGCGTAGTGCTTATATGCAAAAACGTGAAGCAATGTTGCGTGATGATGATCCGGAAGCCCTGTCAGCACCGGCGATACCGGATTATGATGATGAGGATTACTAAATAGTGTATTGCCTTGCTATTGGGGTGCTGAGTTAATTATGAAAGATAGAGTCATGGATCTGCGGATTCTTCCTAGGGGGTTGGTTTGTTTGGCACTTGCATCATGTGTCGCCGGCACTTCCTTGCCTGCAAAAGCCGTGACTTCATCTTTTCCGGGTGCCTTTATCCAAGCCGGTGTCTTGCCGGAAAATGCGCTTCCATATCCTGAAGCCCTGATTCTTGTCAGCGACGATGATCATGCCAAAGTTGGCAAAGGCGCGACTGCCTTCATCGGTGATATGGGAGAACGGGCGATTGGTTTTCTTAGCGATTCGTCGATGACAACCGAGCAAAAACGGGCGTCGTTCCGCAAACTTTTGCAGGAAAGTTTCGATATGAAAACGATCGGCCGGTTTTCGCTGGGGCGGTACTGGCGCGTCGCATCCCCCGAACAACGCAAGGAATACCAAGATCTGTTCGAAAATATGGTCATCAACGTTTATTCGCAGCGTTTTTCCGATTATCAGGGACAGAATTTTGAAACACGCGGCTTTCGTAGCGATGGCCCGAGCGATGCGATTGTGACCTCTTTTATTGTTCCGGATAACGGGCCGGAGGTGCAGGTTGACTGGCGTGTGCGTTATAAGAACGACCAGTACCGTATTATTGATGTCATCGTTGAAGGCGTCAGTATGTCGGTGACGCAGCGCTCTGATTTTTCATCTGTTATTCAGCGCGGCGGCGGCGATGTCCAGGTGCTGCTAAATCACTTGCGTAGCCTTTAAAGTTCAAAACGATTTCCCGAATTTGAAAGATCGAATGCCCGCCATATTGCTGTTGGCGGGCACTGTTCTTATTAATATGCGCTTGTCTTGATTAGATTGATTTCATCGCCGCTGTAGAGCGTGCGGCCAATCCCTGCATGCCGCTACTCAGCGAGCCCAGCGCCATTTGTGAGCCCATGAATGAGTAGGAAACGAGGTTGGCAGCCGGATCACCCGCCTGTTCGGCAAAGGTCGCGACACTGGCGTTCATCCAACGCAGAATGTTGTTCGGAATCAGGTCAACCAGCTTGAAGGAAGACATGCCCATCATGTAAACAATGATGGCGTAGATTACCGTGTAAAACAGTCTGTCGGCGGCGGTGCGGACATATTCGATACTGCCGATCGTGGCGGTAGAGGCCGTGGTGCCGGGCATGGCATCCATGCCTTGCGTTACGGTCTTGCCCATGTCGTTATTATCAAAGCCGAGAATGTTCGATGTCACCAGCGGCCAGATTTCGTTAAGGACCTGTACCTGTGCGCTGAAGATAATAATGCCGGAAAGAAGGCCGAATATAATCAAAAGCGGGCGGATGAAAATGTCGAAAATCAGGAAATAGCCGTTCATTGCAACAGGTCCCGGCAAGCCTTCGCCGTCAATACGTACGTGTGCCAGTGCCCATAACGGCAGGCCGACCATTGCTTCGAAAATCCCTTTTACCCAGCCGCCGACGGCGAAGAAAAAGTAGATAAAGGGCAGGAAAGGCAGGATGTAATAAAGGATAAAGCCGATCGACAAGCCGATCAGGGCAACTTGTCCTGCAAAGCTGGCTGCAGCAAGCGACACACTTTCCACCAGCCCTTGGCCAAGAATATTGGCGATACCGCCGACAACGCCCGCGCCAAAGGAGAAACCAAGGTTGGTCACGGCGCTTTCCACCAGACTTCTGCCAATGCCGACAAGCTGGGCTAGCGGATGAATGTCGAGGTTTTTATGGATGTCCATCAGGCCGCCTAGACCGAAAATGGCGATGATCGAATCTGTGAAGCTGTTGGATTCCGTATGGGTATAATTCGATGCCCAGAGTGATTGAGCATAGTAATAGGCAAGCGCCATATATTTATCGTTTTCCGATTTGAACTCTACCGTATTGCCGTTCGAGAGTACGGGATTAAAGCGGTCCACACCCATGACGAAATCATTCTGAATGCGGCGCTGGTCTTTCACGTGCTCCATGATTTCAGGGTAGAGGTTCGGGGTTGGCAGGCCGTTGATTGACGCAAACAGGCTGCCGGTATATTCGGCGATCTTTTGGTACCAGATGGCCGCACCGGCCCAGCCCAGAACGGTGTGGTCTTCGTTCCATTCCGCATCTACCTGTGCCTGGCGGGCAAGGTCAATCCAGCCAGGTACCAGTCCGTTCCATTCGTTTTGAAAGTCGATAATTTCCTGGTTTCTTGGAATCGGTGCGTTCGGGTCCCTGCCGTC
The DNA here is from genome assembly GCA_965369185.1 of uncultured Rhodospirillales bacterium. Lineage (GTDB taxonomy): Bacteria > Pseudomonadota > Alphaproteobacteria > Micavibrionales > Micavibrionaceae > UM-FILTER-47-13. The sequence goes on along the minus strand of CBDUPU010000035.1, from coordinate 3,823 downwards.
CACCGGCATATAGCGCAGGGCGATGTTTCTGGCGTTGTCGTTAAGCTCGGGAAGCTGGTACATAACCTTTAGCGCCAGCCAATAGCTCAATTGCATAGAAAACGCGCCGCTATCTTCGTTTACGTCTCTGGTCTGGAAGGTCAGCTCGCCGCATAACGGTTTTACGTGACCGGTATAGCGCGCATACTCCTCATCGTCCTTCGGGCCGATTCGTAGAACGATATCGTCGTTATTGGTCGCGGCCAGCGCGTCCCAGAAGCTGATTGGCGCGAAAACCTGCGATTCCTGGCCATAGACGATGTAAAAATCGACTTCTGGATGATCGGTACCGTTCCTGAGGTTCAGGAGTTCCTCGGAATATTTGCAGGTCAAAGCTGTAAACAGGAATTCGATAATACTGTTCAGCGGCGGGGCATTGGCGCGGGCGACCAGCGTGTCAGTGTCGCCGAGGATCGTCGTGCCGCGCTCGTTAATGTCGTACATGAACTCCGACCAGCCATTAGTGGCTAGGTTCGAGCCCCATTTAGCAATATGCAGCGTTACAAGCTGTGCGCTGTTCATACCGAATGACAGAGGGGTTAACAGGGCAATGGCAAAGATCAGTCTGACGGGTGCCCACATACCGTTAAAGCGCCGTCCAAAAGGCGTCCCGGACTGGGCGGTTTCGCCGATAATGGTGACGACCATATACATCAGGATCATAAACCCGACAGCAAGAATTCCGATATTGTAGAAATGAAACAGGGAGTGCAGTCCGGTATGGAATTGCCCTGAAAGCGGGTGTGGGTTACTGACGGGCGTGTAGCCGGCACCCGGCTCAAAAGCCAATTGGCATTGTTCACCGCGGATGACGCAAGAGTTGAAAATCGGGTAAGGATCTGAAAAACCGAAAGTCAGGTCAAGCAGCCGGTAGGCGATATCGTATCTGGTGTTTTCGTCCGAAATGATAAAAAAGTTCGACCAGTCCATATAGTCGCCGATTTCATCGCCCAGACTTGTGGCGGCCGCGACGGGCATCAGGATGCTGGCCAGAAGGATTGCAAATTGCAAGAATAACAGGACGATACCGATCAAGACGGTAAAGAACATAATGACCTGATCGCTGTTTTCCCTGGAAAAAACAAGGTTCCGCCTTGCTTCGAAGATAACGTTGCGAATACCAAATCGCCCGATATTGGCCGGGTTAAGATAAACATGCCCTTTTGGCAGCAGCCTGACACTGCCATAGACAAAAGCAAGATATAGGGCTATGTGCGAAAATCCGGACGCGAAAAATGCGGCGATCCGCGGAATAATTTCCGGCAACACCGCATAACGTACTAATTTTCCAGCCGTAATCTTCATTGCTGTGTCCGTGTTATGTTTTCCCTGAGCGTCCGGCCAACTGCATCATTGCCTGTCCGCTTGCGCTGCCGGCCTGACTTACGCTGCCGACAGCCTGTTGAAGCTGACCGCTCGCCATATTGGCACCGATATAGCTGTTACGAACCATATTTTGCGCATCGCCGCCAGCCTGATCGCCAAAGGTGGAGATGCTTGCGCCCATCCAGCGGAGTATGTGGTTCGGGATCTGGTCAATCAGTTTGAATGACCCCATCGCCAGCATGTAGCACAAAATCGCATAAATCACCGTGAAGAAGAATTTATCGACAACGCCGCGCATAAAATCGATGCTGCCGGTGGTGTTCGTGCCTGCCGCCGCCGCCGCATTTTCCTGGAAGCCGGAGACATTGGAAACTACCAGCCACCAGACTTCGTGCAGTACCTGTACCTGTGCGGTAAAGATCGAAATACTTGCGACAAAGCCGAAGATAATCAGGATCGGGCGCAGGAAGATCTCAAGGATCAGGTAATACCCGCCCATGGCGGCATCGCCGGGCAGTCCATTGCCGTCGATACGAATATGGGCGAGCGCCCATAGCGGTACGCCGACCATGGCCTCAAAAATACTTTTGATCCAGTTGCCGACCGCAAAGAAAAAGTAAACAAACGGCAGGAACGGGACGATGTAATAGAGCACGAAGCCAATTGACAAGCCGATCATCGCAACCTGCACAAGGAAGGTGCTGCCGGCTTTGGCGACGCTGCCGACCAGGCTTTGCTGGAAGAGGTTTGCAATGCCGCCGCCAAGCCCTGCCGCTGCCGAGTAGCCCAGATTACTGATGGCAGAATCGATGATCGAGCGGCCAATGGCCGAGAGCTGCGCTAGCGGGTGGATATTATTGGCTTCGTTGGACGTAATGTTAAACAGCCCTTCCGTACCGAAAATCGCATTAATGGCATCCAGATAGATATTCCCCTCTTTTTGCATGGCCGAGCTGTTATCGCGCCAGATAGCCTGCGCCTGCGCCATGGCCTTTACCATTTGCTCTTCTTCATCATCGGCCATGCTCATCGGGGCATCGGAGCCGCGATAGAAGCGGAAACGGGTTTCACCGGATACAGATGCATCGCTGCTACTGCGCTTTTGTTGGACCTCTTCCATGACTTTTGGGTATTTCTTGACGGTCGGCATGTTGTATGTGGCGCTCACAAGACTGCCGTTTAATTGCGCCACTTTATTGTACCATATGGCCGCGCCGCCCCAGCCCAGCTGTACGAGTTGCTCTTGCCATTCGCTTGAATTTTGTTGTTGGGCTACGGCTTGTTCAATATTTTCGTTGATCGACGTTTCATAGGATAGCCGCAAATTGTTTAGCTCTTCGGCTGTCGGGAGAGGGGTGTTTTTGTCGTTAAACACCGCAATGTGCCGGTTGGCCATTGCCTCGCCGATATCATAGAAAGTGATGTTGCCGCCGCCCCAGATGTCTGACCAGTACGTGTTTGCAGACCCGCCGGCCACGCCGCTCGCGGCATCCTGCCACAAGTTAACCATCAGATTATAATATGCTTCTTGCATATAATAGGTACCGGGTTCGGTTATCTGCATCGGCGGCGCATGAGGGTAGGTAATTTGCAGGGTAAGCTCACCGCAATAGGGGATGACTTCGCCGTCATAGGTTTGGTTGCCGCCATTGTCGGTCGCGTTATCCCGTTTTTCACCGAAACGTACGACAATATCGCCGCGATCAAAATAGTGGGTGGCGCTGATATAGGTCGTACTTACCAGCGGCATCGGGTCCAGAGTAAGTTTACGAGGGTTAATCAGCCATGCATCAATTTCGATGGTACGCCCCTGCCTTGCATAGAGACGTTCATATGCCAGTTTGCAGGTCGCCAGTACGGAGGTGAATTCCATGAGCGTATTGATTGGCGGTGCATTCGGCGTTGCAACCAGCGTGTCCGTTGCCCCCAGCAAGGTCCCGTCGCTTGTCGCCGTATTATTGTAGATGATCCAGCCATTCGTCGCGAATGAAGAGCCCCACTTTGCCGCATACATCAAAATCCATTGTGCCGGGTTCAGGCCGTAGGTAATGGGGATCAGCAGCCCTATGGCGACAACCATACGGATAGGAGCCCACAGGTGGTTGAAGCGGCGGCCGAAGGCGGTTCCTGTCTGGGCGGTTTCGGCGGCAATGGCAAATATGAAGTAGATAAAGATAAAGACGGCGATTACCAGAAGCCCTACGCTATAGACTTGCAGCATGCCGCGAAGCGCTTCGTGGAATGGCCACGGAAAGCCTATATTTACGCTACCGCTACGGTCATAGGTGTTGGCGATGATGTTGTCTGCATGCAGCGTCCGGCTGGACTGACCGAGGTCAAAACAAGGCTGGGATTGCACCACACAGCTATAAGCGCCGTTCACATCGGCGAAGAAACTGGTGTTAGGACCGCCAGCTCCGGGAATACCAAAAACGCGGTCAAGCAGCACAAAGGCAAC
>CBDUPU010000034.1:0-14660 GCA_965369185.1 uncultured Rhodospirillales bacterium | reverse complement strand
TGCATCGGCAAGTTTGCCGGGGGCCGATCAGGGGTATTTGCCGACGGTAAGGCGCTGGCGCACTATAAGCGGGAGCAATTTGCGGGACGTGCTCGGTCATTGGGCACAAAGCGAAAATGCGCGCCTGATATGGCAGACAGACAGGGAGTTCGCAGTGCAGCGCTCTTTCAGTCTTGAAGGCACCTTTGAACAAGTCGTCGCCAATCTTCTCGGCCAGTATAACGATCAAACCATTCGCCCGAGTGCGCGCGTGTTCCTCGATCCGCAATCGGGGCAGAAAATCTTGTTGGTAGAAAGCTACTAGCAGGCCTTTACAGATTATCTGGGGAGAATAAAGCGTCTGTTTAAAAGGGGCTTTGATTTTGCCGCGTCAGGGCGGTACTCTCCTTCGGGGAGTTTTCTTTGGGGGAAGCCTTCCTTGGGGACATTTATATATCGGGAGTTTTTGGATATGCGTGCGCGGAAGTTACTTTTGACAAGTGTTATGTGCGGGGGGCTTGTTGCCGCCAGCGGCATTGGTAGCGGCGCATTGGCGGCGGCCGGTAAAGTGCTTCAGCCAAATAGCGACTGGGCCATTTCCAAACTTGCCGCCGCGCAAACCGGCGGTGCTCCTTATTGTGCGTTGGCACGGCGTTTCAGTAACAACCTTATCCTGACCATGGCGCGCAACGGTCAGGATGAAACTTCTGTTGCGATCGACTTCCAGAAACAGGCCCTGAACAACTCCCAAAGCTACCTGATTACTTTAAAACCCGGCTTCGGTCAGGAGCGCTCTTTTAATGTTCGCCCGGTATCGGGAAAGGCGCTGGTGATTCGTATCGGTCAGGATTATGCCTTTCATGATGCGCTGAATCGTTCCGGTCGTCTGGATGTTGATATTTCCGGCGAGTCCTATGCTTTTAGCATGTCTGATTATTCGGAAGGTCAGCACAAGATGGGGCAGTGTCTTGCAGAGCTGGTTGAGCCTGCGGCTGGACAGCCTGATGTCATGAGGCCTGCGCCTGTCAGAAAAATGCCTGTTGTTCCAGTCAGCGCCAGTGCTGAAACTGCTTCCGGTAACGGCATGAACACTGCGCCTGTCGCGCCGGCCGTTGCGGCTGCACCTGCGCCTTCACCAGTCAACGATGCGCAGCTTCAGGCTCTGCGTGAGGAGAATCTGCGGCTGCGCAATGCGCTGGAACGTGAGCGCCGGAATTACGAAGACCGTTATATGCGCGAGGGACAGACAAGCAGTCTGGTCGCCGAGTTAAGCGAGAAGGTCAATATTTTGCAGATGGAAAATCAGCAGCTAAGTGATCAGCTTAAATACCAGCCCGAGCCGGAAAGTTGTGTAACGGGCGAACCGGAAATGCTGGATTGGTCAACTGACCCGGCATTTGAACGGGAGCTGTCTTCTCTTAAAGATGAAAATCTGAGCATCAAGCAGGAGCTTGCGGCAATGCAGGCCAAGAACGCTATGCTGGAAAAACAGCTGGCCGAAAAACCGGCAGTGGATCCGGCTGCTGTTGCTGCGGTGGAAAGCTTGCGCGAGCGCCTTGCATCTTTGGAAGAAGAAAACGGCAAGCTTAAAGCGACGAATGCTTCGTATGAGCAGGGCGGTGTGGATGTGCCGGTATCACTGGCCCAGCTGCGCGCTGTCGAGGACCAGTTAAGAAGCGTAAAGCGTGATCGCGATTCACTTCTCGGCCAGATCGAGGCGATGCGGCAGGGCAAAAGTAACGGGCTTCTTGATATCTCCACCGATAACTGGAATCTCGAACAAGCGACCAAGCGCTTTAACGAGGCAGAGCGTGAGATACACCGTCTCGGGCGTGAGCTGGAAGAGCAGAGAATGCAATGTTCTTCGCAGAAAAAAGAACTTGAATATATGCTGTTCGACCCGAGTGTTGCGACAAAAGAGCAAATTGCCCGTCTGACCGCACTTGAAGACACGGTTCGTGAAGCAAAGGCCGATCTGGAAGCGCAGAAAATTGCGTTTGGCCAACAGCTCGCCAGTTTGAAAACCGAGGCAGAGAACGCCACGATGACGCTGGATATTCAGCGCGCCGAGTATGAACAGAAACTCGCAGTGTTAAAAGACGAGATGAAAGGGCACGAGCAGGAAGTCGCCCAATCGCGTCAACAACTGGCCTCGATGGAAAAACAGCTCTCTGAAAAATCTCAGAGTATGTCAGCCGAGGCAGAAAGCCAGATTGCCGCGCTGAAATTGCAGCTGGAAAAAGTGGAAACGGATCGCACCGTTATGGCTGCGCAGAAAGCTGAATACGAGCAGAAGATTGCCATGCTCGAGCAGCAGAGAATAACCAATGAAGAATTGGCCGCGAGCTCTCGCCAGCGCATTGCCTTGCTGGAGAAGGAGCTGGAAAATGCGCGTCAGGTTGCTTCGGTTAATGGTGGCGCAAAACAGCAAGTTGAGGACAGGATCGTCGCTCTTGTGAAGAAGAATGAAGACCTCGTTTATGAGCGGAATATGCTTGAACAAGAGCTGCAAGATGTTCGCAAAATGGCCTTGGCAGGTGAGGGGCAGACAGAACAGGTGGATGCGAAAATCGCGTCACTGATGGTCGAAAATGAACAGCTTATTCACGAACGCAATATGCTTGAGCAGGAGCGTAATAGGCTTAGCGATCAGTCGCACCTGTTGAGCCAGAAGATTTCTTCGCTGGAAAGCAGTCTGGCAAACATTCAGACAGCAGCTGGTAACAATACGCAAATGAAAGCAATACCGGCCGGTCTGCCGGCTCCCGTGGCGGCTGAGCCGATTGACGTTGCCGCAGGAAGCTCTGCGTATAAGGATTTCGGCAATGTGATGGAGCAGACTGTTGCTGCGGCAGCCCCATCGGCAAGCCTTATGAATGCTGCGGCACTGAAAACCGTTCTCGGACATGCCAGTATCCCTGTACAGGGGAATGTTCAGCGTGACAGCGAAGGGGCGCGTGATTTTGTAGCCTATAGCTGGAATAGCGGTTCTCTCTATGGCAGCGCAGAACAGCAAATCATGGCAAGTCCCGGTCAATATGACGAGATGGTTGGCCGTTATCTAGCGAAAACCAAAGCGCGTTGTCAGGGAGACTTTGCTTCCGTGCCTGTCGTGAGTGAACGAAATGGTTCGATGCATATTTCATCACATGAAATTGCTTGTATCGGAGCGCAGGGCGGTGCCTCGGCTTCCGTTGTATTTTATAATGACGGCGTAAAGTTCACAGCAATTGCACATGAAACCGGCATTGATAATATGGAAGCGGCAATGGACGTGCGCGATAATCTTGTCGGCTCCCTGATGCAGGCGCAAGTCGCGTCGCGCTAGGAAATCTGACGATTTCGGCGATGCTGCCCATTATTATTTGATTTTTAAGGCCCCTGTCTGTGTGCAGGGGCTTTTTTTGTTGCGGCCTTTAAGTTTCTGTTAATTAACGGTTTTATGCTCTTTTGCGTCGGCCAGCTATCGATGTTTGGTAGATACATAAAATTTTATCTAAATTTTATTAAAATTAGAAAGCTATTGGTAACTATTTGTCCTGTAATATGAAAATGTAGCCGCTTGTTTCCCGGATGTTAACTTTTTAACGTCATTATGTCGGGTATGGAAACGGGGGCAGTGCATATTGGGGGATGCTGCGTAGATGACAAAATCCTGGATTAATCACCTTTCAGCCACGCTATCGAGCAATGGAATGATTGCTTATATCTGGAATTCGGGTACTGATCGCTTTGAATGGGCAGGGGACACGCAAGGTTTTTTCGGAATTGATGCCGAGGATGGGCCTTGCGACAATGCCCGGTTTCACAAACTACTAAATCCTATGGAAGTTCCGGAGCGTTTGTCCGCTTTGCACGATGCTTTGGGCCGTGATCCTGAGCATGGCCCCGGCTCAAAATTTACAGCAAATTATAAACTGCGCCGGAGTGACGGTGTGACGGTGGAAATCGAAGAAAGCGCTTCGGTTCAGTATGATGAAGATACAGGGCATAAGTTGCTTTGCGGCGTTTTGAAGGTCCAAGGCAGTGTGCATTCTGCTAGCGGGGCGGCCAGACATGCCGAAAATGTTGTTCCGGCGCCGGTCGAAACCGGGTTTGTTAATTATGGCCGGATCGCGATGCAGCGAAAAATTGAGGAGTGGTTTGATACCCGCGACCATGGCCGTCGTTCTTTCGGATATTTTCTTGCGGTCGGTATTGACCGTATGGCCCTTTATAATGATGTGATGGGCACAAGATATGCCGACGAAATCATCGAAAAAACCGGCGATCGCTTGCGCCAGATTGTCGGCGCTTCCGGGCATGTAATGAGAATTGACGGCGATGTCTATGGCATGTTTTTCCGCGAGGCGCCGCATAATGAAATGGCTGCGGTTGCCAAATATGTCCTGAATAATTTTTACAATGTACCGCTTGATAGTAGCCGCGGGCCGGTCGGTGTAGGGGTGTCTGTGGGCGGTGTGACGCTTAACCGTGCCGCCGACCCTCCATCTGCTTTGACGATGGCGGAAATGGCCATGCGTGTTGCCAAAGATAAAGGGCGCAGCTGCTTTGTTTCGTATGAGGAGGCAGCCTCCGACGCCGAAGATAATCGTTTTTTGCTGCAGTCGGCTGATACGCTTATGCGGGCGATGAAGGATGATCGGCTTCGCTTTGCTTTTCAGCCGGTCATGGGATCACGCAATAATGCTGTGTCGTTTCATGAATGTCTGATGCGTTTGATCGATGATAAAGGAACTCTTGTTTCAGCAGGGGAGTTTATTCCGGCGATTGAAAGGCTCGGCCTTAGCAGGCTGGTTGATCAGTTTGCGCTCAAGATGGCCGTGCAGGAGCTTAGTATGTTCCCCGACGTTACCTTGTCGGTCAATGTCTCGAACCTGACGCTCGCAGATCCGGACTGGTTGCGCAACCTTGTCGCTTCTTTACGTGACCGGCCGAGTGTGGCGCGGCGGCTGATCGTTGAAATTACTGAGTCCGCGGTCATCTATAATATTGATAAGACCAAACAGATTGTACGTACCTTGCAGGATCTTGGCTGCCGGGTGGCGCTTGATGATTTCGGCGCAGGTTATACCGCCTTTTCACAGCTGAAGGATTTGCAGGTAGATATTGTCAAAATCGACAAGCATTTCATTCGTAATATCGGCGAGGAACATAATCACCTGTTTGTCCGCACCTTGAGAACATTGGCCGAAGGGGTAAATGTTGAAACAGTGGGCGAGGGTGCGGAGACGCTGGCCGAAGCAAAACTGCTCGCAACTGACGGGATCGATCATATTCAGGGCTTTGTCTATGGTTTCCCGCGTGTCGAACGCGTATGGCTGCCAAAAGACCATCTACATCGCGAGATATCGTTGCAGAAAAAGCCGTCTGGTTCGACCGTTATGCAGGAGGTTACAGAAGATATTGCAGCGTGGGCGCGGGGCGGCTAAACGGCCGCGCCGGTGCTATACGGGCTTTAAAAAAGCCGGCCATTAAAGCGGCCGGCTTTTATGATGTCTCGTAACGGGCAGTTATTATTTGTCTTCAGACTTTTTGTTGCCTGTGCTGCCTGTCGTAAAAGGCGTCCATGCACGCATGGCGCTTTCAAACATCGCCATGTTTTGACGGGTTATTTCTTCCATTGCTGCGGCCGGGTTCATCATGCCGCCGAGTGATTTATTAATCTGATCGCGGAATTGTTCCTGGTTATTTGTGAAAACCTCAAAGCTCTGTTCAAGGTAATTGGGAACAACGGATTGCAGGCTGTCACCGTAAAAACCGATCAGTTGGCGCAGGAAAGAGATCGGCAGAAGGTTTTCGCCTTTTGCTTCCTGATCAACAATGATCTGGGTCAGAACCTGACGGGTGAGATCTTCCCCGGACTTCGCATCATAAACAACGAAATCATGGCCTTCTTTGACCATCGTGCACAAATCATCAAGCGTAACGTAGCTGCTGCGGCCGGTGTCATACAAACGGCGGTTCGCATATTTCTTGATTACGGTAGGTTTGTCGTCTTTTTTCTTCGCGGATGTCGCCATGGCTCACCACTCCTTTTTTCAACCTAAAATGTTTGTGGGCAGTGCACCATTATGCACATTTTTTGCACCACGGAAAGAATTATGTGCTAGAAATTTTTGCATGAGCGAAGGCGACGAACAGTCTGTTCCAAGGCGCGGGCCAAGCCCGCTGCCCGTACATATCGGGCTGGCGCTTAGCGAGTATGCCGCCGCGCAGCATCAGGGTAATGTTCCGCAGCAAGAGCTGGAACAGATGCTGGCAGGCATTCGTAAATATCAGTCCCATCCGTTCCGTCGCACTGTCGAGCCGCTGCCTGTTGTGCTGCAAAAAGGTGAAGTCCGGGTTTTTTATTGTGCAGCAAAAAAGTCTGTCGCCTCGTTGTTGCTGGTGCCTTCTTTAATCAATAAGTCATCCATTCTTGACCTTTTGCCGGAGAAGTCTTTTCTGCGCTGGCTGGCCGGGCAGGGGATTGATACGTATTTGCTGGACTGGGGAAGCCCGGTTAAAGATGCATCGCTGCACAATATCGACGCGCTTGTTGAAGAGCGGCTAGGTCTGGTTATCGCGGAGATTGCTGCACTCGCCGGGGACAGGATTCATGCGCTTGGCTATTGCATGGGCGGAACGCTTTTGGCCGCAGCATCGCTGTTTCAGGCTGAGCATCTGCGCAGCATTATCTTTCTTGCAAGCCCCTGGGATTTTCATGCCGGTGACCATAAGCTGACAGATCAGGTGCGACTTGGCACGGCTTCGGCGCTGCAAATGATCGAGCAAAAAGGCACACTGCCGATGGACTGGATACAGTCGGTTTTTGCTGCGGTCAATACCGGGCGCGCGCTTCGTAAATTTTCTGAATTTGCAGTGCTTGATGATGATAATCCCAAAGCGCGGTTGTTCGTGTCGGTAGAGGACTGGCTTAATGACGGTGTTGATATGCCGCGTGACCTTGCGCGCACCTGTATTCTTGACTGGTACAACGATAATCGCCCCGGACTGAAGCAGTGGGAAGTCGGCGGGCGGCTTATGGATCTTTCTATGCTGACTGTTCCCGCGCTTGTCATGGCTTCGACCAATGATCGTCTGGTCCCGCGGGAATCGTCGCTGGCTATGGCGGGTCTTCTTCCTGATGCCAAGGTAATGGAACCTTCTGCCGGGCATATCGGTATGATGACCGGCAGAAACGCCGAGCGGCAGGTCTGGGCACCGATTGCGAAATGGATTTGCGAAGCAGGTTGAAGCATTATGAGGGCTTGAAGCAAAGCCCTTGCATTCTACTATATTGTAAGAATAATGAAGAAGCTGCTTTCGCAATTGCAGTATATAAATATGAGCGTAGCTCGACTTACCGGAAAGGCAGAGTACCATGCAGGAAGATCCTATCGTTATTGTTTCGGCGCGCAGGACGCCGATTGGCGCTTTTAACGGCGGCCTTAAATCCGTACCGGCGCACCAGCTTGGCGCGCATGTCATTCAAAACGTACTGGCTGACACGAATATTAATCCGGAAGAGATTGACGAGGTTATTCTTGGTCAGGTGCTGACGGCAGGTGTAGGACAGAATCCGGCGCGGCAGGCCGCGATTGCTTCCGGTATTCCACAGGAAAAGACGGCCTATACGATCAATCAGGTTTGCGGCTCCGGCTTGCGCACGGTGGCGCTCGGGATGCAGGCGATTGCTAATGACGATGCAAAGATTATCGTTGCCGGCGGTCAGGAGAATATGAGCCTTGCACCGCACTGCGTTTATATGCGCGAGGGTGTAAAGTTTGGCGATGTAAAAATGACAGACACCATGATCCATGACGGGTTGTGGGATGTTTTTAATGACTATCACATGGGTATTACTGCCGAGAATATCGCGCAGAAATACCAGGTGACGCGACAGGATCAGGATAATTTCGCTGCCGGTTCCCAGCAAAAAGCGGAAAAGGCGATTGCCGAAGGGAGATTTAAAACTGAAATCGTTCCGGTGACGATCAAGCATCGTAAAGGCGATGTGACTGTTGATACTGACGAGTTCCCCCGTGCCGGTGTGACGGCGGAAGGGCTTGCAGGTTTGCGTCCGGCGTTTAAAAAGGACGGCACGGTTACGGCGGGTAATGCGTCGGGGATTAATGACGGCGCGGCCGCTGTGGTCCTGATGCGGGCGAGCGAAGCGCAAAAGCGCGGCCTGAAAGTCTGGGGCAAGATCAAGTCGTGGGCGACTGCCGGGGTTGATCCTTCGGTCATGGGAACAGGGCCGATACCGGCTTCGCGTAAGGCTCTGGAAAAGGCCGGCTGGTCTGTGAGCGATCTCGACCTTGTTGAATCGAACGAGGCGTTTGCGGCGCAGGCATGTTGCGTTTTAAAAGAGCTCGGCTTTAACCCGGATATCGTAAACGTCAATGGCGGGGCTATTGCGCTCGGCCACCCGATTGGCGCATCGGGGACGCGTGTTCTGGTAACGCTGCTGCATGAAATGGCGCGCCGCGGCAGCGCAAAAGGTTTGGCCACGCTTTGCATCGGCGGCGGCATGGGTATTGCTCTCTGCGTAGAACGGGATGAAACTCTGGATTTGCGTGAGGTAGCTTGATGTCACAAGGTGTAGCAGTTGTAACGGGGGGAACGCGGGGCATTGGTCTTGCTATTTCCCGTGCTCTTATTGAGACCGGTCACAAGGTGGCCGCGATTTATTTCGGAAATAACGAAGCGGCAATGAATTACGATAAGGAAGTCGGTGAAAACGGCCGAGCCTTTAAATTCGATGTCGGCAGTTATGAAGAGGTAGAACGAGGCTGTGCCGAGATCGAGCAGGAGCTGGGCTCTATTAATGTGCTGGTCAATAATGCCGGTATTACCAGAGACGGGCTGCTGCACAAGATGTCGCCGGACAGCTGGCATACGGTCATGGAGACAAACCTGACCTCTTGCTACAATATGTGCCGCAGTGTCGTGCCGAAAATGCGCGAGCGTAATTACGGGCGCATCGTTAATATCAGTTCGATTAACGGGCAGAAAGGCCAGTTCGGCCAAGTTAATTACTCTGCAGCCAAGGCGGGGATGATTGGTTTTACCAAAGCGCTTGCGCTCGAGAGTGCAGCCAAAGGTATTACCGTCAATGCTGTATGCCCCGGCTATATTGAAACCGAGATGACCGGGGCCATGAAGCCGGAAGTGCTGGATTCCATCGTGAAGCAAATTCCTGTTGCGCGTATGGGACAGCCGCAAGAGGTTGCCGATATTGTTGCTTTTCTTGTTTCGCCGAAGGCCGGCTTTATCACCGGTTCAACGATTTCTGCCAATGGCGGACAGTATATGGCCTGAATATAGTCTGAGTATAGAATGTCAGAAAAGAAAAGTAGCAAGGACAAGCTGATCCATAACCGACACTTTGTACCGGCGGGGGACTTTCTTCTTCGTCAGGGCGAGAAGGGCGATACAGCTTATTTAGTGCAGTCCGGCTCGGTGCGGGTTTTTACTGAAGATGGTGGAAAGACGCTTGAACTTGGAAAGTTGGGGGCGGGCGACATAGTCGGGGAGATGGCACTCGTAATTGATGCGCCGCGCTCGGCAAGTGTTCAGGCGCTGGAAAATACCAACTTTATCAAGATTACCCGGCCAATGATGATCGAGCGAATGGCGAAGTCCGATCCTTTGATTAAAGCGATTATGCCGATGTTGATGAAGCGTATCGCAGCCGCCAATCAAAAGGCGTTAAACCGCAATGAAGGGTTTGATGAAATGGTAGAGGCGGTTACGCGCCTTTATGAGTCCGTTCATAAAAACCTGCCCGCACAGAAAAAGCGTAGTCTGGAAAACGCTGTTCTGCCAAAGATGGATGAATTTATAAAAGCGATTGAAAACTTCCAGAAGCTTTACGCGGATTAACGCGGTAAGTTTAGATAATTTCGCATTACATTAACTAACTTCCCCTAACATGAATATGAGTAGCCGGGCAATGTTCGGAGGCGCTTTTCGGGCATGCACATATAGTGGCAGGCCGTCAGAAAAAGCGACTTGATCTCTTTCGTTGTCGGGCCATTTCTGTATATAACTAAACAGGTGTTTTTTATTTTTTAACAAAGAGGTAAGACGTGAAGCGTACCCTGATTTCTGTTCTGGTTCTGTTGGTTTTTCTTGCAGGTACGCTGTTTGTTGCCCCCAGTTTTATCGACTGGAACAAGTACAAAGATCAGATCATCAGCCAGATTGAATCAGTGACCGGCTATGATGTCGGGATCGGCGGTTCTTTGGAAATGGCGGTGCTGCCATATCCGCACCTTTCAATTGAAAACCTGACGATTGCCAAGCCGACGGCCGAGGGCGCGCCCTTGCTTCAAATTGAAGAAGCTTCGGTACAGCTGGCGCTTGCGCCGCTATTTAGCGGTAATGTGGAGGTCAGCCGTGTGCTGCTGATCGGCCCGGATTTGCGTATGTCGGTTGGCGCGGACGGTAAGCCGTCCTGGATGACGCCTGAGCTTGATGCGCGGATGAAAAAAGGCGACAGCCGTGAAGATGGCGCATCCTCTGATTTTGCCAATGCCATTGCGCTAAATGCTATTACCGTTAAGAACGGCTCTTTTACGTTTGTTGACCAGCGCGCTGGACAAACAGTTTCGCTTAAAAACATTAACCTTGAAGTGCAGGGGGAGAGCCTGTACGGACCGTACAGCGTTACTGGCAACGTCGAATATAACGCGACGAAAACACAGATAAAGCTGAACTCAGGACGTCTCGACCAGCTTGCGGATTCCATCGCCGCGCAGCTGGAACTTTCTTTCCCGGACATATCTTCAACACTGACCTATTCCGGTGTGGTGGCGATGAAGGACCGGCTGGAGCTTCAGGGCGAGACGGGCGTGGAAACAACGGACCTATCCAGGCTTTTGAAAGTCGCTTCGGTTAGTGTGCCGGATTATTTGCAAAAACCCTTTTCTTCCAAAGGTATATTGACTTTTTCAGGGAACGAGGCGGCTTATCGCAATCTTAAAATTGGTTTTGCCGGGGTTGAAGGTAACGGCTATATCGTCGCGCGCAATTTTAGCAAGGATGCTAAAGGGCCTCTAGGTATTGAAGCCAGCCTCGGGGTAACGAAGCCTTTTGAGCTGGAAAAGCTGCTGCCGGGCACAGGGAAAGGCAAAGCTGCGGGCGGCAAGGCAGCTAAGGCAGCAGGCGGTGCAAAAGCGTTTATACCTGAAACGATAACTGTTCCAAAAGAGCTTGCCGGATCGCTTAACGTTAAGGCGGCTTCGGTCAGTTATGGGGGCGTAAGCTATAATGACGTTGCGTTTAGCTTTGAAAGCCGCGAGAAGGACTTTGGAGGTCAGCTTAGTTTAAAAGCGCCGGGTAGTACGATAGTCGATGTGAACAGCACACTTGAGTTTGCTGCGCGCTCTAAATCAGCGCAGGACGGGTCGGTGACATATTCTGAGCCTTCCCTGAAGCTTGATACGAAGTTCTCCAGTGGCGAGCCGCTGAAACTCGTGCAGCCTTTCTTGAAAAAGCCGGCAGATAAAGGGCTGACCAATCTCCTTGCCAATAACCTGACGTCCGAAGGAGATCTGACAATTAAGCCGCAAACGGTTGAGATTAAGGCGGCCTTTGTCAAATTGGGGGAAACGCGGGTTAATGCGAGCGGTAGCTATAGTAAAGGCAGTAAAGACACTAGGGATCTTCTGAAGGTCGCGGTCAGCAATTTCGGGATGGATGCTGATTACTGGATGAAAAAAGTTAATGGCACAGCAACAGCGGCGGTTCAGACCGAGGCGCCAAAGACAGATATTCGTGCTGTGACGAAAAACCTTGCCTTGCCGTTTGATCTGGATTACTCCGCAGAAGTTCAAGGCCTGCGTTTTAAAGGGCGGGATTATACCAAGCTGGTTAGTAAGGGGCGGCTGACAGGGAAACAGCTTTTGCTGGATTCTTTGCAGCTAACCAGTAATGCCGGGGATACGCTTGTTGTTGCCGGCGGGGTTAAAGACATCTCAGCGCTTAATGGTATCGACCTGTCGCTGGACGCCAATATTATTGATCTAGAGCAGACAGTGCAGACATTTGGTTTTGATGCGACGCGCCTGCCTTCCGGTATTGGTCAGTCCCAGTTTATTGCGGAATTAAAAGGCGACCCGCAATCGCTTGGTTTTACCGCCAACCTGAAAGCAATGCGGGCAACGATGGAAACAGCCGGGGCCGTTGCTGATTTACTGAGCGCGCCGAAGGTCAGCGACCTTACTCTGCGCCTGAAGCATCCTAATTATGTTGATGTCGTCAGGCTTTTCAGCCCGGCCTTTAGTGGCGGGGTTGCCATTAAGAAAGACCTTGATGTATTCGCCAGTATGAGCCGCAAGGATAATATCTATACTTTTTCCCAGCTTCAGGCCTCGGTTGGGCCTACGAGCATCAAGGGCGATGTCGTTGCCGATGTTTCTGGTGCGAAGCCTGCGATCACAGCGGCATTAGAGCTGTCCGACGTTCCTGTTGATTCTTTGCTGGGGATACAGACCAGTAAAGGTACGGTCAAAGCTAGAAATGTTGGCCAGGCCACGCAGGATGTTCGTTGGTCGCGCAATGCAATCAACACTGATTTGCTGCAAAAAGCCAATATTACGCTGAAAGCGACGGCAAATTCCGTTTCCTATGGCAACTGGAATTTCAAAAATGCAGGTGTGAATGTCGGGCTTAAGGACGGTAATATCGACATTAAGCAGCTTGATGGTGGGCTTTATGGCGGACATGTTGCGATGACTGGCAATTTGAAGTCATCGCCCAAGCCGCGCCAGCCAATTTCTTTTGCCGGTAATTTTATCGTACAGAATGTTTCGCTGGAGGAATTCGTCCGTTCGTTTAGCGGTTCGCAGCTGATCAGAGCGAAAGGGCCTGTTTCTCTGAACGCGGAGGTCAAGACTTCGGGGCTTAGCCCGGCGGCGCTGGTTTTCGACCTTTCAGTAAAAGGAACAGCGACCGGTCAGAACCTTCTATTCGAGGGGTTTGACCTTGCCCAGCTATCACGTGCCCTGGCAGAGCCGAGCAGTAGCTTTACGCAGAATTTTTCGCGTCTTCTTGATGCGTCTTTGAAAGGGGGCAGCACGAAGTTTGACACGCTGGACGGCGCCTATACGATTACAGAAGGCGTTATTAAGTTCGACAAGTTGCTGCTTGCCGGGCCGGAGGCAAATGTTTCGACGCTTGGAACGGTAAGCCTGCCGCTTTGGTCGCTTGATCTTGAAAGTACTGTGCAGTTGAAAGAGCCTGCGGATGCTCCGCCTTTGCGGGCGTCATTTAAAGGGCCAATTGACAAGCCTGCGCAAACTTTCGGGCAAAACGCTATGCAGCAATTCTTCCAGAAACAGATTGAAGGCATGGTTGTGAACCCGCTGCTGGAAAGTCTTGAGAAAAAGACCGGCCTGCCAAGCGGCATTCTTGGCGGTCAGCCACAAAGAGCTCCAACCCAGCAGGTGAAGCCTGAAGGTACGTCTACGCAGACGACGACGCCTGAGAATGGTGCGGATGCTGGAACAACGCAGGTTCAGCCGCAACCGCCAGCCAAGAAGCAGGACGTTAGGCCGGAAGATGTGTTTTTTGGTATTCTTGAAGGCGTGGTAAAAGGGCAGCAGTAGGGTTTGCTGTCAGCTCGTCTGGCCCTGCCGCAGTTAACCGAGGCGGTCTTGCAATCTTTTGAGTATGTAGAGCCGCAGGGCGCTGGACAGGTTTTTACTGCCGCGTTTGCGGTCAATTTCCGCTATCAGCTGTGACAGCGGGCGTTTTTCTTCTTCGGCCGCTTGCTTCAGGGCCACCCAGAATTCCTCTTCGAGGCTGATACTGGTGGCGTGGCCCTGAATTTTAACCGAGCGTTTCTTCATCACGTTTAGCCGTGTTCCAATCCAAAGGCGGTTATCAGGCCGCGGGGCGGGTCATCGTTTCCGGATTGATCCACTCTTTGAACTGTTCTTCAGTCAGAAGGCCGAGCGCGATGCCGGCTTCTTTCAGCGATGTGCCTTCGGCATGTGCTTTTTTGGCAATTTTTGCTGCGTTATCATAGCCGATGTGCGGGTTCAAAGCGGTGACCAGCATCAGGCTTTCATGTAGCAGCTTGTCGATGCGCGCTTTGTTGGCTTCGATGCCCACGACGCAATTATCGGTAAAGCTGTTCGCCGCGTCTGCCAGCAGGCGGAGCGACTGCAATACGTTGAAGATCATGACCGGTTTGAAGACGTTCAGTTCAAAATGACCATTGCTTCCCGCGACAGTCACGGTCGTGTGGTTGCCCATGATCTGCGCGCAGACCATCGTCAGAGCTTCGGACTGGGTCGGGTTGACTTTGCCCGGCATGATCGAGGAGCCCGGCTCGTTCGCAGGAAGGTTGATCTCGCCAATGCCGCAGCGCGGGCCGGAGCCGAGCAGGCGGATATCGTTGGCGATTTTCATCAAAGAGACCGCCAGCGTATTAAGGGCGCCGGAAAGCTCAACCAACGCGTCATGCGCCGCCAGTGCTTCAAACTTGTTTTCAGCTGTGGTGAAGTCAAGACCTGTGATCTTGTTGACGTTTGCGGCAAACTTTTCAGCAAAGCCTACTTTACTGTTAATGCCGGTACCGACAGCAGTGCCGCCTTGTGCCAGTTCCATGACCCGGGGGAGTGTGTTTTTGACCCGTTCGATACCGTATTGAACCTGTTTTGCGTAGCCGGAAAATTCCTGACCCA
>CBDUPU010000033.1:0-15000 GCA_965369185.1 uncultured Rhodospirillales bacterium | reverse complement strand
TATCGGTTTCGTGGCCGACCGCGGAGATTAGTGGAATAACCGAATCGGCAGCGGCGCGGACGACATTTTCTTCATTAAACGCCATCAAGTCTTCGAGAGAACCGCCGCCGCGCGCAACGATCAGTAGATCTGGGCGGTCTTCCTGCATGGCGTTAAAGCCGCGAATCGCTTCGCTGATCTGTTCTGCCGCGCCGGGGCCTTGCACCAAAACCGGCCATAAAAGGACATGACGCGGAAACCGGTCATTCAGGCGGTGCATGATGTCGCGGATCACAGCGCCGGTCGGTGATGTGATGACGCCGATGCGTTCCGGCAGGAAGGGCAGGCGCTTTTTTCGTTCGGGCGAAAACAGGCCTTCAGCCGTTAGGCGCTTCTTGCGTTCTTCGAGCATTTTAAGTAGAGCGCCCTCACCGGCAAGCTCCATAGACTCGATAATCAGCTGATAATTCGATCTTGCTGGATATGTCGATACGCGCCCGGTGCATATGACTTCCAGGCCTTCTTCCGGCTTGACGGACAGCTTGGCCATGGTGCCTTTCCAGCAGATGACATTTATGCAGGCATTTTCATCTTTCAGGTCGGAATACATGTGGCCGGAAGTGTGGACTTTGACACGGGAAAGTTCTCCGCGAATGCGTACGCGTCCATAGGTTTCCTCAAGCGTTTTTTTCAGCGAAAAGGCGAGTTCGGAAACGCTTAGTTCCGGGACGTTGGAGCGCGGTCGCTCATCTGGAGGACGGATTTCATTTGCCATGGCTCCCCGATAATATAGATTGAAATCAAACATGCAAACGGGGAGTTATAAGCTAATGTCCGCAAACTTGTCGTCTTATCTTTATGCTGATGAAGCACACTGCGTTGAAAAATTGCTGAATACTCTGGATTGGGACCAGGCACGCAGCGAGCGGGTACAGTCCCGCGCGCGCGAGCTGGTCGAAAAGGTGCGTGATAAAAAGCGCAAGCGCGGAGAGCTGGAATCATTCCTGCAGCAATACGGGCTAAACACTGAGGAAGGGCTGGCGCTGATGACGCTGGCAGAGGCGCTGCTGCGCATTCCCGATGCCCATACGGCAAATGCTCTGATCCGTGACAAGATGGTCGCCGCCGATTGGCTCAGCCAGCAGGGCGGGACAAAAGACCTGATGGTCAAGGCAGCCGGGTTTGGCCTGTCCCTTACGCGCAAGACGCTGGACAGTGCGGTGTCACGTTTGGGAGAACCCGTGATTCGCAAGGCGATGGTCGAGGCTATCCGGATGCTCGGTAAGCAGTTTGTACTTGGGCGGACGATCGAAGAGGGCGTCAAAAACGCAGAAGCCTACCAGAAAAAAGGCTACCGGCTTTCCTATGATATGCTGGGCGAAGGGGCGCGTACGGAAAAAGACGCCGAACATTTTTTCGATGTTTATTATCGCTCTATTGAATATATCGCCGCCCAGGCAAACGGCGAAGCTAATGGCGGCGCAAGGCCGGGCATGTCCGTAAAACTTTCAGCGCTGTATCCGCGTTACGAATACGGCCAGCATAAACGCTGCGTCCCGGTGATGACTGAACGGCTGGGGCGACTGGCACGGCTTGCCGCGGAGAAGAATGTCAATTTAACAGTCGATGCCGAGGAAGTTGACCGGCTGGAACTGTCTCTTGAAATTATCCGCGCCGTTGCAAAGGACAAGGCACTCGGCGACTGGGACGGTTTTGGTCTTGCGGTACAGGCGTACCAAAAACGCGCGCCGCTGGTTATTGATTATCTTGCAAAGATTGCCAAAGAGAGCGGGCGCAAGTTGCAGGTGCGTCTTGTGAAGGGCGCGTACTGGGATGCGGAGATCAAGCGGGCGCAGGTGCAAGGCTTGCAGGACTATCCGGTCTTTACCCGCAAAGCGAATACCGACCTTAGTTTCCTTGCTTGCGCCAAGAAATTACTGGCGCAGCGCGATTTGTTCTATCCGATGCTGGCGACACATAACGCCCATACGGTCGCGGCGATATTGGAGCTGGCCGGAAACGATCGCGCCGGGTTCGAGTTCCAGCGCCTGCACGGCATGGGCGAAACGCTGCACGACCAGATTTTACAGGATAATATGGCAGAGATTAGCGTGTACGCGCCGTGCGGATCGCATGAGGAGCTGCTGCCTTATCTGGTGCGGCGTTTGCTGGAAAATGGCGCGAGTACGTCTTTTGTGCACCAGATTCTTGATGAGCGTGTGCCGATCGAAAAAATTATCGCTGATCCGGTGAATGACGTGATGCAAAGCGAAACTAAACGTCACCCAAAAATCCCGTTGCCAAAAGATATTTATGGCCCTTGCCGTGTGAATTCCAGAGGGGTGGATTTGACTGATTCAGCCACCGTCGAGCCGCTTATACGCAGAATGGCTGAAGAGGTTGATGGTGCTGACTGGGAAGCTGTTCCGCTTATCGATGGAAAGCCGCATAAAAAGGGTAAGGCGTATGCCGTACGTAACCCTTCCAAAACGGATGAAATTGTCGGCCAGATGCTTGCTCCGGCTGAGGCGCTCATTGATGAGGCTTTTGCCAGTGCGCGGCGCGGTTTTGCCAAATGGTCTAATGTGCATGCGTATGACCGGGCGGCAGCACTGGAAAAGCTCGCTGATTTGATGGAAAAGCATGATGAAGAGTTGATGGGATTATGCGTTCGTGAAGCGGGCAAAACGGTACCGGATGCGCTGGCCGAAATTCGCGAGGCTGTTGATTTTTGCCGCTACTATGCCAGTCGTGGTCGCAGTGACTTTGATCCTGACGGCACCACATTGCCGGGGCCGACGGGCGAAAGCGATATACTGACGCTGCACGGTCGCGGTGTGTTTGTTTGTATCAGCCCGTGGAATTTCCCGCTGGCTATCTTTACCGGCCAGATTACGGCGGCGCTGATGGCAGGTAACGCCGTTATCTCCAAGCCTGCGGAACAAACGCCGCTGATCGCCGCGCGTATGGCCGAACTTATTTATGAGGCCGGCGTGACAAAAGACGCCTTTATCCTGATGCCGGGCGACGGCGAAATCGGGGCGGCGCTGGTCAAGCATCCGGATGTCGCCGGGGTTGCCTTTACCGGCTCGACCGAGGTCGCGCGCATTATCAACCGTACGCTTGCCGCCAAGGACGGGGCGATTGTGCCGCTGATCGCGGAAACCGGCGGACAGAACGCGATGATCGTGGATTCCTCCGCGCTGCCGGAGCAGGTAATTGACGATGTGCTGATTAGCGCCTTTGGCTCGACCGGACAGAGATGCTCGGCGCTGCGGGTGCTGTACGTACAGGATGATATCGCCGATAAGGTGATCGAAATGCTTAAAGGCGCGATGGCGATGCGCGTTGTCGGCGATCCGATGGATATTTCCACCGACATCGGGCCGGTGATTGATGCCGGTGCGCTGGCTATCCTGCAAGAGCACCGCAAGAAACTTGATAAGATCGGCAGTTTTATAGCCGAGACACCGGTCAGCGAAGATCTGGCGCGGCAAGGGCATTTCTTTGCGCCGGTTGCTTATGAGATCAAGGATATTCGCGAGCTGGAACGTGAAGTATTTGGCCCGATTCTTCATGTCATCCGCTTTAAAGGGGAGGCGCTGGAGCAGGTGATTGATGATATTAACGCCACAGGTTACGGCCTGACGCTTGGCGTCCATAGCCGGATCGCCCAGCATATGGACAAGATTACCGGCAATGCCCATGTCGGTAATGCGTACGTTAATCGTACGATGATCGGCGCTGTCGTCGGGGTGCAGCCTTTTGGCGGCCACGGCCTGTCCGGCACAGGCCCGAAAGCGGGCGGCCCGCATTATCTGTATCGTTTTTGCACCGAAAAAGTCGTTTGCACCGATACAACGCGCCAAGGCGGTAACGCCAGCCTTGTCACGTTGGAAGAAGATTAAGGCTGCGGAGAGCCTGCCTGTAAATTTGGGCAGGCCTCTATGTCTTTGGCTGTCGGGAGTTCAAGGCCATTTTCTGCCGCAAAGTCAGGGTAATATTTTGCGATGGTTTGATTGAGCTCCAATGTGGAACAGTGCAGGTCGTCTAGAGATTGTTCGAGATCCTCCAAACCGATTTTTAATTTGTATGCTTCGACGGCAAAGAGCGCGGTTAGCGATAATGCCGCGACGCCGGCTGATAATCCTAAAACCTGCTTGCGCTTTTTCTTGTCCATGATTCTGTCCTTTATATGTCGTACAGGGATTTAATGCCTTTATCTGCCGTGCCCCGAACGTTACTATAACTGGTGATGGGGTCTGTATTATATGTAAATAACTTTTGGGTCAAGGAAAGTTGATGAAAGTCTTGCTCGTAGGCTCAGGTGGCCGTGAACATGCGCTGGCGTGGCAGCTTGCGCAATCTGACCGTTGTGATGAACTTTACTGTGCCCCCGGCAATGCCGGAATCGGTGAATATGCCGAATGCGTTGATATTGGCGCTGAAGATGTCGAGGCGCTGGTCGCTTTTGCGCAGGCGGCGGAGATCGATCTTGTCATTGTTGGCCCGGAAGCGCCTTTGGTGGCGGGACTTGCCGACCGGCTGACCGAGGAAGGCATCAAAGTGTTCGGACCTTCGGCGGCGGCGGCGCGGCTGGAAGGGTCAAAGGGGTTCATGAAGGATCTGTGCGCCAAATATGACATCCCAACGGCAGCGTACGGACGGTTCACCGAGATTGAAAAAGCCGAGGAATTTATCCGCAAGCATGGCGCGCCGATTGTGGTTAAGACGGACGGTCTGGCCGCCGGCAAGGGCGTCATTATCGCGCAAACGGTCGAGGAAGCGATCGAGGCAGCGACGGGAATGCTTTCCGGCGCTTCGTTCGGCGCGGCAGGTGCCGAGGTCGTGATCGAGGAATTTCTTGACGGTGAGGAGCTTAGCTATTTTGCGCTGGCCGATGGTCAGAGCGTAGTGCCACTGACCTCGGCGCAGGACCATAAGCGCGTTGGGGAGGGCGATACCGGCCTGAACACCGGCGGCATGGGGGCGTACTCACCCGCCCACATGATGACGCCCGAGCTGGAGCGCAAGATCAATGAGCGGCTGATCCAGCCGACGATCAAGGGCATGGCGGCGGAAGGCTGCCCGTTTACCGGGGTGTTGTTTGCGGGGATCATGCTGGTAAAGGGTGAGCCTGTTTTGCTGGAACATAACACACGCTTCGGCGACCCGGAGTGCCAGCCGCTGATGATGCGGCTGCAATGCGACCTGTTGGAAGTTCTTCTGGCCGGTGCCGAAGGGCGGCTGGCCGAGGTGGCCGATACGATACGCTGGCGTGATGAAACGGCGCTGTGTGTCGTGATGGCTGCCAATGGCTATCCCGGTAATTACGAGAAAGGCTCGGTCATCAAGATCGCGCCGCTGGATGATGGTGATAATACGCAGATATTTCATGCCGGTACGGCGTTTAATGATCAAGACGAGCTGGTCGCTAATGGCGGACGCGTGCTTGGCGTAACGGCGCTTGGGGAAACAGTTAGCGCTGCGAAAGATGCGGCTTATCGTGCGGTTGACCAAGTGGACTGGCCGGGCGGATTTTGCCGCCGAGATATTGGCTGGCGGGCGCTGGAAGCTGAAAAAGAGGGCTGATAAATTGTTAAAATGCGTCCATATCTTGTTAATCATTTGGGCGCATCATGTAAGGTGGCAAAGTTTAACGATTTGATTTTCCGAGGTTTTCATGGCACCGGATTCCGCTGCCCCAAAATCTGATGCAAAGCAGACAAGTGATGCGCAGGATGCCCAGCTGGCGCGTCACAGCGCCGGTATGATCAAGCGTCATGCGTTTCCCAAGGATACAGTGCTGTTCAGTCGCGGCGATACCCGTCAGTGCGCCTATCTGATTGATAAGGGAGAAGTACGGATTGTCGGTAATGACGAGGGCGGCGAAGACAAACTGCTCTGCATGATTGGCGAGGGCGAGATTTTCGGCGAAATGGCGCTGGTCGATAATACGCCGCGTACGGCGACAGCCATTACCAATACGGATTGCGAGATTTTCGTCATTCCCCGCGATTCCCTGCATGAGCGGGTGAAGGGGCTTGATCCGATTGTTTCGCTGCTGATCTCAATCTTGATCGAGCGTTACCGCATTACCCGGATTCACATGCCGGAATCGATTAAAGAGGACAAGGCTGGCGATCTGATTAAAAAGATCAGCAAGTATGAAAAGATGCCGGAAGAGGTTTTGCGGCTGCGCAATACCGAGCAGCAGCGCGAAAAAGCCCTGCGCGAGATGAAGCTGGAGCAGGAATTGCGCGCGGGGCTGGAAGAAAAGCAGTTTATCCCTTATTTGCAGCCGATTATGGATCTGTCCGAGCGGCGAGTCGCCGGGTTTGAGGCGCTGATCCGTTGGCAGCACCCCGAAAAAGGCCTTGTCTTCCCGGATGATTTTATTCCGGTTGCTGAACGTACGGGCGTCGTACAGCATCTTGACCAGCTTATGCTGGAACGGGCTTGCGAAGTGTTGCCGTCCTTGCAGGAAAAGGCCGGCGGGCGCGAGCTTTTTGTAAGCGTCAACTTGTCCGGTATTAACTTTGAGAGCATTGATGTCGTAAATAGCGTACGCCGCACGATCATGGATAGCGGTGTTGATCCCGGCCATATCAAGCTGGAAATTACCGAAAGCGCCCTGATCGGCGATCCGGCTCAGGCCGAAAAGGTTTTGCAGGGGCTAAAGGCGTTTGGCATTTCTATTGCGCTTGATGATTTCGGCACCGGTTATTCATCGCTCGGTTATCTGCATAAATTCACGATTGACGATCTCAAGATCGACCGCTCTTTTGTCAGCCAGATCAATGACGGGACGCGCAGTATCGACATTGTGCGCGCGATTATTGCGCTGGCGCGTAACTTCAAGCTGAATGTCATTGCCGAAGGGATCGAAAACGAACAGGACATTGTCGCCCTGCGCAGTCTTGATTGCGATATGGGACAGGGGTATCTTTTCAGCAAGCCGATCCCGGTGGACCAGGCGCTCGAATTTATCGAACAGAATATGAAGGAACAGTCATGAACGTACGTACACTTATGCTCGCTGCCTTTTGCGCGGTTTCCTTAAGCGCCTGTGCTTGCCCCCATGCGCCGGATTACAGCGGTGCGCCCTATGGTAATGTCGATGATGGCACAGCCGGCACGGGCGTTGGCGATAATGGCTGCTTCCGCCGCATTTTTACCGATTAACGCTTGTTACGCTTTTCCTTGAAAAAAGCGCGCAACATCGCGCCGCTTTCTTCTGCCAGTAACTGATCGCCGATAACCGGCCTGTGGTGACAGGTCGGCTGCGCGTAAAATTGCGGGCCATGATGGACGGCGCCGCCCTTGGGGTCGGGCGCGGCGAATGTCAGGGTCCGTATGCGGGCAAAGGAAATCGCCGCCGCGCACATGGCGCAAGGTTCAAGGGTGACGTACAGATCACATTCAGGAATACGCTGTGCGCCCGCTTTGTCGCAGCCTTCGCGGATCACCAGCATTTCGGCATGGGCGCTGGGGTCGCGCAGTTCGATCGTGCGGTTGCCGTTACGGGCGATAATCTCGCCGCTTTGCGCATCGACAAGCACCGCGCCGATCGGCACTTCGTCCCGTTCCTGCGCTTTATGCGCCTCTTCCAGCGCGATTTTCATGTAGTCCGTTGCGTTCATATTTATTTTTATAGCACAGAGTTCACGAAGATTTGTGTTTTCTCTGTGCGCTCTGTGATAAAGAAAAAGCATGAGTGAAGAACGTAAAGAACGAATTGCAAAAGTGATGGCGCGGGCGGGGCTTTGTTCGCGGCGCGAGGCTGAACGCTGGATTGAAGGCGGGCGGGTGAGCGTTAACGGCAAGGTGCTGGACAGTCCGGCCTGTGCGGTGTCGCCGGACGATACGATCGTGGTAGACGGCAAGCCGTTGCCAAAGGCAGAAGAAACAAGGCTTTTCCTGTATCACAAACCGGCGGGGTTGGTGACAACCGCGCGCGATGAAAAAGGGCGCAAGACGGTGTTTGAGGCGCTGCCTGCCGAAATGCCGCGCGTTGTGAGCGTCGGACGGCTTGACCTTAATACCGAAGGGCTTTTGCTGCTGACCAATGACGGTGAGCTGGCGCGGCATCTGGAGCTTCCTGCGACCGGCTGGAAGCGGCGTTACCGGGTGCGGGTTTACGGCGCGGTTGATGCGGCGCGGCTAGAGAAGCTGAAAAACGGCATCACGGTTGAGGGCGTAAAGTATAAGTCGATCGAAGCTGCGGTCGATAGTACTCAAGGCTCAAATAGCTGGGTGACTGTGGCGCTGACCGAGGGCAAGAACCGGGAAGTGCGTAAGGTGATGGAAGCGCTGGGACTGAAGGTGAACCGGCTGATCCGTGTGGCGTACGGGCCGTTCCAGCTTGGCAATCTGCCCAAGGGCGAAGTTAAGGAAGTGGTGCGCAAGGTGCTGCGTGAACAGGCGGCGGATTTCTTTAAATGACCGGAAAAATGCGCATTAGCGGCGGTGAATATCGCGGGCGTATTATTGGCGTTCCCAAGGGGCAGGACATCCGGCCAACCTCTGACAAGGTGCGTCAGGCGGTCTTTAACAGCCTGCTACAGTACGGCCTGCCGGACGGGGCACAGGTGCTGGATATGTTTTGCGGGACGGGTGTTCTCGGACTTGAGGCGCTGTCGCGCGGTGCGGAATTCTGTACTTTCATCGATAAAAGCCCCGACTCGGTACGCTGCGCCCACCAGAATATTGATGCGCTGGGCGTGGTCGCGCGGACCAGGCTGATGCAAAAGGATTCAACCAAGCTCGGTGACAAGCCGCTTGAGCAAATTCCTGCTAATCTTGTTTTCCTTGATCCGCCCTATCGGCAGGCGCTGGTGCTGCCGGCTCTGACCAATGCGGCGAAGCAGGGCTGGCTGGCGCCGGGTGCGCTGTGCGTAATTGAATGTGAAAAAGAGGCCGATATTTATGTGCCGGAAGTCTTCTCGCTGGTAAAGCGGCGTACGTACGGCGACACGCAG
This sequence comes from uncultured Rhodospirillales bacterium, assembly GCA_965369185.1. Lineage (GTDB taxonomy): Bacteria > Pseudomonadota > Alphaproteobacteria > Micavibrionales > Micavibrionaceae > UM-FILTER-47-13. The sequence goes on along the minus strand of CBDUPU010000033.1, from coordinate 6,040 downwards.
ATCATTGTTTGCAGCTACGGCTCTATAAACCCGCCATAAAGCAGCGTCAGCAGGATGATGCCAAGGAACAGGCGGTAAAAGACAAATGGCTTGAAGCTGGCGGTTTCAAGCCATTTCATCATCAGGAAGATCGCGGCAAGACCGGAAATAAACGACAGGAGCACGGCGATCAGCGACTGATAGGTCAGCATCGGGTCGCCGGCCTGCAATAGATCGATGCCGGTGAGTGTCCCGGCACCGCTGATCGCAACAATGGCCAGCAAGAGTGAAAAACGGGCGCTGTCGGTACGGCTAAAGCCGAGCCAGCGGGCGGCGGTCATGGTAATGCCGGAGCGGCTGACACCGGGGATCAGCGCAAGCATCTGGGCGCAGCCGATAAAGATCGCGTCTTTTATCGTGATTGTTTCCAGTTTCTTGTCGGCCGGTTTAAACGTATCGGCAATGCCAAGAACAATGCCGAAGATAAACGTACACCATGCGACCAGATAGACAGAGCGCGTCCAGTCAGTACCGGTCAGGTGAAGCGCGAAGCCAGCAAGGATCACGGGGATTGAAGCGATGATCAGGGCCAGCAGCATTTGCTTGCCTTCCTGACCACCCTCTTTACCGGCAAGGGCGCGCAGGCCGCATAGCATCCGGCAAATATCGGCGCGGAAATATAGCAGCGCGGCAAATAGCGTGCCGACATGGACGGCAATATCAATGGTCAGATCGTTGGCGCTGCGCCCGATCAAATCATGCGCAAGTACCAGATGACCGCTGGAGCTAACGGGCAAAAATTCGGTGATGCCCTGTACGAGGGCGAGGATGACAATGTGTAAAACAGGCATTACAATATAACGTTCGCTTCGGCTATTGGTTCAGATCATACAATAATTTTTAAAGCGGTCATGATTTATCTTATCGGTACATTGGGTTTTATCTGTGGTTTTTTCCTTGGCCAGCTTGTGCTTCTCAAGATCCTTCGTAATGTCCCAAAAGAAGAGCTGATGAATAATAAGCGGCTGCACTGGAAATACGGGCTACTGAACTGGGCGATTGCCATCATGACGGCGGCTTCGGCAGTGCGCTTGTACGAAACCTACTTTTTTTGAGCCGGTAAAAAATTATCTCGTCCTCTTGTCAGAGCGGGGCGGGTGACCTACATTTTTCTTTCAAATTTATCAAGGAGCTAAAATGATCCGTACTCTTTCGTTAGCCGCTATCACCGTTGCCGCGCTTGGTATTAGTCCCGCCAAGGCAGAGCCGGTGCGTTATGAGTTTGATAAAGCGCATACACAGATATTGTTTTTTTCCGACCATTTTGGTTTTTCCAAACAGCAGGGCGAGTTCCAGGAATTTGACGGTTACTTTATGTTCGATGAAGAAGCGCCGGAAAATTCTTCGATTGATGTGACAATCAAGACCGCCAGCATCGACATGGATATGGAGCGCTGGGACGCGCACATGAAAAATGAAGATTTTTTCAATGTCACCGAATATCCGGAAATGACTTTTAAAAGCACGAAAGTCGAGATCACCGGTGAAAATACCGGCGATATTACCGGCGATCTGACATTGCTGGGCCAGACCCATCCGGTCGTGCTGAATGTCAAGCTGAACAAAATCGGTGATCATCCGATGAAGGGCACGAAATGGGCCGGTTTTCAGGCAACCGGCAGCCTTGACCGTACGGTGTGGGGCATGAATTACGGCGTGCCGATGATGAGCCCGGAAATCGAGCTGCGCATCGATGTGGAGGCATTCCCTGCTGAAGCCGCCCAAGAAGACGGCGCTGCGGAAGCCAATTGATCAAAAACACGCAAGAACGATTCGGGGCAATCGCCAAGGGCTTTCACTGGCTCCTGGCGATTGTCATTCTTGGCCTTTTGCCGCTGGGCTTTTTTATGGTGACGCTGTCAAACAGCGATCCGTTTAAACTTGATCTTTACTGGTGGCATAAATCGTTCGGTACGCTGGTGCTGATGCTTGTCGCGTTGCGGCTGATTTGGCGCTTCGCCAATCGCCAGCCGGACCATATTCTCAGCCATAAAAAATGGGAGCGTACGCTTGCCGCGATTATTCATGTCCTGCTCTATGTGGGCATGTTTTTGATGCCGCTTTCAGGCTGGGTGATGTCATCCGCGGGGGATTTTACGCATTCGTTTTTCGGGTTGTTCGACCTGCCGCATATCGCGCCCAAAAACGAGGCGTTGATGCATGCTGCGGGAACAGTCCATAAGATCGGCGCTTTTTCTTTAATCGCTGCCATTGGTCTGCATGGTGCCGGTGCCTTTAAGCACCATTTCCTTGATCGTGATGCGACCTTGTTAAGGATTCTGCCCGTGGCATGGCCGCGGCTGGGCGCTGTTTTGTCGTTGATCGTTTTCATCGGTTTGCTCGGCACCGCTTTTTTGCTTGGAACCTACAAGGAATTTTTCAGGCCTGAAACGCCGCAAGCTTCGCGGGAAGAGAGCGTGTTGAAGGTCGAAACCATCGATTCTTTTCAGGCACCTGCGGCGCAGCGGTATAATTGGGTGATTGTACAAGAACAAAGTGAAATTGCATTTTCTGTCGCTGTGCAGGGCGACCCTTTCAAAGGCAGGTTTAATGACTTTTCCGGTGATATTTATTTTGATCCCGCCAATCTGGCGGACAGCGCGGTTAATATGTCGGTCAACACTGCCAGCGTTCAGACCGGCAGCAAAGAACGCGATACGACGATTGCCCTGCCTATCTGGCTTGCCAGCAGCTCTTTTCCGCAGGCGCGCTTTAAGGCCGGTACGTTTGAGCAAACCGGCGAGAATCGTTATATCGCCTCCGGCCAGCTCACTTTGCGCGGTGTGACAAAACCGCTCAGTGTGCCTTTTACGCTTGTTATCGAAGAGAGAGATGATGGCGGCAAGACTGCGCGGATGGAGGGTTCTTTTACCGTGCCGCGGCTTGATTTTGGCATCGGGCAAAAAGAATGGGCCGATCCCGGTATGGTGGCCCATTCAGTCATTGTCGATGTGTCCCTGACAGCAATATCCAGCCGTTAGGCTTTGCTTCCCTTAGTGCGGAGCCGGTTGTTGCGGCGGCGCGGGTGGCTGTGCATGGGGCGGCGTTTCCTCCGGATGATCTTCCGGTTTTGCTTCCGGCGGCGCTTCTTTCTTGGGCAGCGGCGGCAGTTCCGGTGTCAGGTCGATATTAACGCCCGGATCATCGCCGGTAATTTTTTCGCCCGCCATCGTTTTTAAAGGCGCAGGCAGTACGCCCCGCTGACTCAGCTGGTCGCGCAGCATCTGGATAACGTTGTCGTTTTCATGGCCGCGCAGATACATACCGGCATTTGCCGCCAGCTTCTCGCCCGTGCGGATTTCAATGACATCGCCCGCTTTGACGTCTTCATAATTGAAGGCGGAAGTCGAGATGATCTCGTTCAGTGACCTTTGCAGTTGCAGTTCAAAGCCTGAAGGCGCTTTGACGACAATTTCGCTATGGGCGAATTGTTCCTGCGGCACCAGGAAGGTCAGTTTGCCGAGCGTCATGTCCTCGGGAACGACGATGCGGTACACATATTCTTTTTCGCCGTTGGCAAGTGTACGTTCTGCCGGTTCTTCATCAATTTCGATTTTGAACGAGCGGAATGTGCCTGCGGGATTGTTCTGATGTTTAAGCGCAACCATTTCCTTGAGTGCGTCGTTCCAACGCTCTGCGTTAAGAGCGCCTGCGCCGCAACGGAGGTGATGCGGCAGGCCGGCGCCGTTGGTACGGTATTGCGCCGGTGTTGGCCGCGGCGGGTTGAGCGGCAAGGCGAACAGGTCAGGAATGTCACGGTCAGCGGTCATCATGCCCGCAGCCATAATCTCTTCAAAACTCAGTACATCGCCGTACCATTCGGAGAATTGGCGGTATAAAGCTGCCGTTGCCGGATCGGAGAAGGATGTACCTTCCATCTGGCGTCCTAAATTGTTTGGCAGCGGCCCGCAAATATCGGCAGCAGCCGTGGAATAGGGCGCGATCATACGGTTGCCGTTATAGGTTCCGTATGCGCCGACACGTACAGTACGTCCTGAATGCAGGGTTGAGTATCTGTCGCTGTATGCGCCGCTGGCAGGGAAGCTGTTACCGACGGCCTGAAAGACAATCGGGCTGGCTTGTTCAAGTCGTTCGAGCAATAGGCGCGAATTTTCAAAACCGGCATTGTCGCTTTCTTTGGCATGTCGCCGGTGTTCCGCAACGGAAACGGGTACCTCGCCTTTGCTCTGAGAATTATCACCAACGGCGTGTAGGGCGGAGGCGAGACTGGAGCTGAACACGATTTGGTCGCGCATCCGGTTTTCGGGATGCTGCAAAATACGTAGTATGTTGCTCGCTTCCCTGTTCATGTAATCGACATAGCTGCCCCATATAGCATCCGTCAGGATGTGGAACAGCGAAAAATTAACGTTGCGATTAACGGCGTAGGCTGTGTTTGTTGCCGCGCTGGCCGCTTGCTTTTGGTGCTGGCTTTCATTTTCGACAATAAAGAGGTGAACCTTGCGGTCAGCATCGTGCGTCGCCGGCGGTGATAATGGCTGCAGGTGTTCGTATCCGTCATTATAAAACGGTACCCAGAGCGTGTCGCATTTTTCGGCCAGATTGTCGCTGACTTTGGCGTCGCAGCTTTTCAGCACGAGATTTGCCGGGTCAATATCGTTCATCCTTTGCAATTCGCTCAGGATTCTTTCAGGAGTTGCTTGCTTGTCGTAGAAGCGGCCGCGCAGGTTGCGGGCGATATTATTCAGTGCGTCTTCAGGCAGGACTGTTGTCGTGATTGTGCCGCCGAGAACGGTCGGAATCTTGATGGTCGCACCAATGCTGACGACATCATCAAGTTTGAAATTTTCGTCGGACAGGTCGATCCCGTTGGCTTCGGTGACGATTTTTACGGCTTCGCGGAAACTTTGCGCACCGATATACATTTTCATTCTTATGATCAGGCCGGCCAGTGCCTGGATCGGGCTGGGGGCAGGGATTTGGCCGACTTGAATCTGTGCGGTCACAGGAATCATAATTTCTTTGCCGACGCTATCTGCGACAAAGTTGCCATCTGCGGCAATCATGTCCTTGTTGCGCTCGGTCAGCAGGCGTAGCGCTTCTGCCTCATCAGCGGCGCCCATAGCGCTCTGAAAGCGGCGGGCAATGCTTTGCGGCGTGTCGCCCTGTTCCAGATTGTAAGGCTCCGGACCGCCAGGAACCACGTCCGGGTAAAAGACCAGCGGTGCGTTGTGCTGTTCCAGAAATTCCGGGGTGATGGCTGATATGTTGCGGGCGATGTCGGCAAAGGCCGGGTCGCCATATGCAATAAAGTCATATTCCTCGGCGGTCAGCAGGCCGACCTCTTTCATGGAAGCGGCGGTCACGACGTTTCTGACAATATCCTTGAAAGTCTTGATCGCTGCATCATCGGGCAATTGCAGCGCGTCTGCCGGGGTCTGGCCGTTGGCATTGTGGATCATTAAAGCGATTTGCGCGGCTGTGCGGCTGTGCGTCATGGTGCCGGCGGCGAACATATTCATTGCCTGCGATTCCATGATGGCGCGGACGACATGGTCCATAATGGCGATTTCGCCGGGTTTATTCTGATAGTCTTTGCCGAAAATAATTTGAAGCGCGTTTTGCTCTGACTGCGGAATCGGCATGTCGGCAGGCACTTTCTGGGACGGGTCTGCCCCATGTTTCAGAAATTCGGCGACAATCTCCGGACGGTCCAGCTCATAAGCAAGCCACAGGCCCCATGCAAAGGCCGATGCACCGGTTTGCGGATCGACATAGTTCGGGTCGGCACCTGCCTTTAAACTGTCTAGAATCTGCGTTACCGAATTTTGCAGGAACGGGTCGGTTGCGCTGTCATATTCAGGGTTATTGGCTCTTGGGTGGTTTTCCGAAAAGAAATAATCGTCAATGCCCTTGATCGCAGCAAGTAGCGCTTGGGACTGCTGGATATTCGCGGTCTGAGGCGCTGGCTGAACGGTTTCTGTAGGTGCGGGTGATACACTCTGATCGGCTGCTTGCACTATGGCTTCAGGATTTGATG
>CBDUPU010000032.1:0-15141 GCA_965369185.1 uncultured Rhodospirillales bacterium | reverse complement strand
GTAGTTGCGCACGACAGTAGCTTCCGCACTCATCGGGCTCATGTTTTTCAGCTTGTTCAGCTCTTTTTCCGCCTTGGCGCGGACTTCATCCGGCATGCCGGCCTGATCGATTTGCGCCTGGAATGTTTCGATCTCGTTCTCTTCGTCCTCGACGCCGAGCTCTTTCTGGATCTCTTTCATTTGCGTGCGCAGGACATATTCGCGCTGCTGTTTTTGCAGCGTTTCATTGGTGTTTTCCTGAATTTTTCTGCTGACCTCTACGCCGCTAATCTGGGCGGTGATGTGGTCGTGTACGCTTTTCAGCCGCGCGACCGGGTCGGTTTCTTCCAGCAGCTTTTGCTTTTCCGGTGCCTGAATCTCGATAGAGGCGGCAATCCCATCGGCCAGCATGGACGGATCGTGGCTTAGGGCGTCAATGGCTTCCAGCGCTTCCGGGCTGACTTTTTTGGTCATTTTGGCATAGCGCTCAAGCTCTTTTAAGGCAGAAAAGGTCAGCGCGCGGATTTCATCGCTCTGCTGAACGGCCGCCGGCTTGATCGTCTCGGCACCGGTTTTCCAGTAATCGTCGCAGGCAAGTCCGTTCAGTGCAACGCGCTCTTCACCGCGCAGTAAAATTTTCACCTGACCGTCCGGCGTTTTCATCATCTTCTCGATCGTGCACAGCGTACCGACTTTATAAATGTCGTCTGCGCCCGGCTCGTCCTGTTCGGGGTTCTTTTGTGCCGCGACAACAATCTGTTTGCTGTCCTTCATTGCCTCTTGCAAGGCCTGCACCGACGTTTCGCGTCCGACAAACATCGCGCTCATCGATCCGGGAAAGACGACAACGTCGCGGACGGGCAATACGGGAAGCTGGTTCGTGGCTTTTTTATTCTTTGTCATTATGAAACCCCTGTTAGGTGGTTGGTTCTTTTACGCTCATTAACTGTTCGTTAAATCTGACACAGCAAACCATGTTTTCCATATTCTTGTCAAGTTTTGTTGATTTGGGCGGGGTGTTTTTTCTGAATGTTGCGCTTGGGTATGGTTATTGAAATAAAATTGCCCTGGCAAAAAACACTTAATACGGGTTTTGGTGTTTTTGTTTTTAAGATGAAGAGCCGCTGAAGCTGGAGGATTGAACGTCTATCTGAATTTGTCTTTGTTTTCTTGGCAATATTTTATAACTTCCGGCAACCATGTTTGCTCATACCAAAGCCATTGATTCTTTAAGATGACCTCGCCGTAGTCTTGCGCTTTTTTATTACGGGTTGCCGCATCGGGCCACTTTTTCTTCCAAAATTGTTGGTGTTCCCAAGCTGAAAACCTTACATAACCTTTTTCCCTGACTTTATTTACCAATTCATCTTGCGAAAGCTTAATGTGTTTTTGTTTCTTAATGGCAGTTTCCTGATATTCAACGTCTTCTTTATAATTTACAAGTTTATGAATGTCTGCGTTTGTTTTGGAAGTGGCCTCGGTTGAGTAGAAAACTGTAAGCTGAAAAGCGTTATTATCGGCAAATTCACTGTTTAGAATTTCGTTACTCAGAGCTTTTATTTTCTTGGGGAAGTTAGTTGTTTCAACTTGTGTTACTTGTCCCTTGCTAAGCCGCACAAACTGTAGGGCTAAAGATAATTCTTTGGACAATGATAGATGGTTCCCAAACCATTCCGTCATGTGGTTTTCAAAATTGATACAGCAGGCCTGAAATAGTAATCCAAAACATTCTTCGCCACCAACAAAGAAAGTGTGTTCTACAGCATCGCGAATTTTGATGATTTTCCGTAGGTTTTCTTTTACAGCTTCATCTTTTATTGGGCAAATTTCTTTATCTAGCGTTCCACTGACAGTTATTGAATTTCCATTATCTTTTAGGCTAGAGCCTTGCTTTGTCTGTTCCAATTTTTCATGAAGCAAATAGGTCCATGCTATATTCGCCAGAACACAAAATAATTCCGTTTTAAAGGTGATGGATGGGTTGTTGAAGCTTTGAACAGCAGTAATCATGGCTTCCCTTGCCCTGATAAGGCGCGCGTCTTTGTAAGGATTTAAAAGTGTTACAGGGTCATAGGATGATTGAACTTTGATGTACTGTTCTAGTTTTTTATCGCTGACCACATCAATTGATTTATCTGAAGCACATAATTGAATGACTGATTGATTAACTGTTTTGTGCCTACCTTGATTAATTATGAACGCTATGTCCTGAACAACGTAGTTTTTGCCAAACAGGGTTTTGACGTACTTTTTTTCTTCGGCCGTCAAGCTTCCTGCTTTTGAACGTTTTCTGTTCGGCTGAACATTCAGTAGCATTTAAACTTCCTTCGCTATTTAATCTTAACCTCAGCGTGCAACATATTTTCGGATGTTTACATTAAGTAGAGTAGCTGTGTGGCTGGCCTTTGGACAAGTTTTTTCAGATGGTTTGAGGGGAATAACTAAAACTAATGTAGGGTAAAAATACGTAAAGTACGTGAAGCACAGGGACGCAATACAATTAAGTCGTCAGGTTGAGCTCGTGCCAGAGTAACGCAAAGCGGCTGCCAGCGCACCAAGAGCGTACGCAATCCTAAAATCATCAATGTACGGAAAGAAAAAATGGAGCGAGTGAAGGGATTCGAACCCTCGACCCCAACCTTGGCAAGGTTGTGCTCTACCCCTGAGCTACACTCGCGTCCTGAAAACGGGTTAGAGAAGTGCAATATATGAATTTCGCAGCGGATTGCAACACTTTTTCTAAAAGGATTGCAATTTAATCGCAGCAGGCTAGTTTAATCACCTCTAAACCCCATGATATCCAATGAGTTAACCTGCATGTTGGCTGTTGTGAAACCTTATGAACTGATTGAATATTGAGTAGTAATCTATGGCTGATACTGAAACCGGCGCGGCCGGACGCGAAGAATCACAGGCGCCTTTGCCAACTTCTCCGGAAAAATTGCTGGCTTATATGGACTCGCATGGCATTGCCTATACGCTTTATGAGCATGAGCCGGTCTTTACCGTCGCCGAAAGCGAGCATCTGAAAAAAGATATTCCCGGCCTGCATTGCCGCAATCTTTTCCTGCGCGACAAGAAAAAGCGCAATTATCTGGTCGTTGTTGGTAACGATACGATGATCGATCTGAAAAAACTGCCGGCGCTGATTGGCTCTGATCGTTTGTCTTTTGGCTCGGCAGACCGGCTGTGGCAGTATCTTGGCGTCCGCCCCGGATCGGTCTGCCCGTTTTCGATTATCAACGATACGGCCGGCGCGGTTGAAATTATTCTTGAAAAAGACATGTTGAATGAAAAGCTGGTCAATTATCACCCGATGGAAAATCATTTGACTGTAGGGCTGACGCCGGATGATCTGTTAAAGTTTGTAAAATCCTGCGACCATGAGCCCCGTGTCGTTGATTTAAATGATGCAGCCCCCGATGAGGAGAAATAAGGAATATGTTACTAGGTCAGGAACCACAGAGCCCGTCCGCCCCCGCCGCCGGCGATCTGGTCTTTGATGTCGGCACGGTCGATTTTGAAGACAAGGTGATGCGCGCTTCGGTCGAAACGCCGGTCATTGTCGATTTCTGGGCGCCGTGGTGCGGCCCCTGCAAGCAGCTCGGCCCGGCGCTGGAGCAAGCGGTGCAGGCCGCAGGCGGCAAGGTCAAAATGGCCAAGGTCAATATTGACGAAAATCAGGAGCTGGCGCAGGCGATGCGAATCCAGTCCGTGCCGATGGTCTTTGCCTTTTTCGGCGGCCAGCCGGTTAACGCCTTTGTCGGTGTGAAATCCCCGGCAGAGATCAAGGCCTTTATCGACCAGCTGATTCAGGTGGCGCGCGAAGCGCAGCCGGACGCGCTCGATATTCCCGAAGCCCTCGCCGGTGCGGCGCAGGCGCTGGCCGAAGACGACATCGAAACCGCGCAGGCGATTTACGTGCAGATTCTGGGCGAGGACGAACAGAATGTGCAGGCCTATATCGGCCTGATCCGCACCTTTATCGCCGCCGGTCAGCCGGAACACGCGCAGGAAATGATCAACGAGGCGCCGGAAGAAATCACCAAAGACCCGCAATTTGCCGCTGCCAGAACGGCATTGGAACTTGCAGGTGAAACGCACGGCGCCGACGTGACGGCACTGCTCGCGCAGCTTGAGAGCAACCCCGATGACCATCAGACACGCTTTGAGCTTGCCGGCAGCCTGTTTGCCTCCGGCCAGAAAGAGCGCGCGATTGACGAACTGGTGGAAATCGTGCGCCGCGACCGCGCATGGGAAGATGATCAGGCGCGGCGGCAGCTGCTGAAATATTTCGAGGCGCTGGGGCCTGCCGATCCGCTGACCATGGCTGGTCGCAAAAAACTGTCCTCGGTTCTGTTTTCTTAAGGTTTCGATCGCATTATATAAAAGAGATGAAAGCGCAAACGCCCATAGAAACCGCTAGCCTGCCGCAGGAAATTCCGCTATTTCCCCTGAACGGCGTTTTGCTGCTTCCTTCCGGGCAGCTGCCGTTGAATATTTTTGAACCGCGCTATCTTGCGATGGTTGAGGATGCGCTCAAAGGGCAGCGCATGATTGGCATGATCCAGCCGCGCGACCCGGCAACGATCACCGGCGATGCGAAAGAGCCGCTTTTTGATGTTGGCTGTGCCGGCAAGATTACCTCTTTTGAAGAAACAGACGATGGCCGTTATCTTGTGACCCTGACCGGGGTAAGCCGTTTTCGTCTGGCGGCGGAGCTGGAAACGCGCAAGGCGGGCTATCGCTATGCCAAAGTGGATTGGAGCGATTTTGGCGGTGATGGCGAATTAAAAGAGTGCCTTGGCATCGACCGTGCCCGCCTGAAAGAGTTGCTCGGCCAGTATTTCAAGCTGCATAACCTGTCGTGCGACTGGGACGCTGTTGACGGCGCCGCCGATCAGAAGCTGATTACGTGTCTGTCGATGATCTGCCCGCTCGGCTCGAACGAAAAACAGGCGCTGTTGGAAGCAGGTTGTTGCAATAGCCGCGCCGAAATGTTTATGACCATGCTGGATATGGCCATTCGCGAAGCCTATGACTGCGCCGGTTGCCACTAGCCGCCATATAAGGTGCTTGTCTCTGTTATGCGATCGGTTTAAAAGGTTTCTTATGACTCAAGCTGTTGATCCTAAATTGCTCGAAATTCTTGTTTGCCCGCTGACGCACACCAAGCTGCGTTATGATGCGGACAAGCAGGAGCTTGTGTCCGATAGCGCAAAGCTCGCCTACCCGATCCGTGAGGGCATCCCCGTGATGCTTGTTGAAGAGGCGCGTGATCTCGAAACAGAAGAGATCAAGAAGTAAGTTAACGCTTGCATCCACGTTAAAAGCGGCCATATTAGAGCTTATGAGCACAGAACGATTAATAATTTTTGATACGACCTTACGTGACGGCGAGCAATCACCCGGCTGCTCCATGCATCTGGAAGAAAAGCTCCGCATGGCCGAAATGCTTGACGAAATTGGCGTCGATGTCATTGAGGCCGGGTTCCCGATCGCGTCACAAGGCGATTTTGAATCGGTAAACGAAGTTGCCAAGCAGGTTAAAAATGCTGCGGTTGCCGGCCTGTGCCGTGCCAAGGCCGCCGACATTGAGGCCTCCGCCGAGGCGCTGAAGCCTGCAAAGCGCAAGCGCATCCATACCTTTATTTCCACCTCGCCGCTGCATATGAAGTATAAGCTGCAAATGCCGCCGGAAGAGGTGCTGAACGCCATCGCTGAAAGCGTAACAACGGCGCGTAAATTTACCGATGATGTTGAATGGTCCGCAGAAGACGCGACCCGCACCGAGGATGATTTCCTCTGCCGTGCAGTTGAAACCGCGATTAAATGCGGCGCAACGACCATTAATATCCCGGATACGGTCGGCTATACCATGCCGGAAGAATATGCGGCGATTTTCCGCATGCTGATTGACCGCGTGCCGAATATCGACAAGGCCGTGCTGTCAGTGCACTGCCATAATGATCTTGGCCTTGCAGTCGCCAACTCGCTTGCCGGTATCAAAGCAGGGGCGCGCCAGATCGAATGCACGATTAACGGCATTGGCGAACGTGCCGGTAACGCCGCGATGGAAGAAGTCGTCATGGCGATGCGCACGCGCCCTGATCTGATGCCTTATGAAACCGGCATTGATACCACGATGATCACCAGCATTTCGCGCACCCTGTCGCGCATTACCGGTTTTTCGGTGCAGCCGAACAAGGCGATTGTCGGCGCGAATGCTTTTGCCCATGAAAGCGGCATCCATCAGGACGGTATGCTGAAAAATCAGCAGACTTACGAAATCATGACCCCGGCCTCGGTCGGCCTGAATAAGTCCGAGATTGTTCTCGGTAAGCATTCCGGGCGCCATGCGCTGAAGCGCAAACTGGAAGAACTTGGTTATTCCCTCGGCGATAATGCATTTCAGGATGCGTTCAAGCGCTTTAAAGACCTCGCCGATCGCAAAAAGACAGTGTTTGATGAAGACATCGTTGCGCTGCTTGGTGATAACGGAAAATTGTATGAAAAGGTCAAATTCGTTTCGCTCGACGTTCATGCCGGCTCCGAAGGGCCGCAGACTGCCGAGCTTACCCTGGAAGTTGATGGTGAAGTCAGGTCAGCAACGGCAGAGGGCAATGGCCCGGTCGATGCGATCTTTAACGCGATCCGCCTGATCTATCCGCACCCGGATGCCGACCTGCCGCTCTATCAGGTTCATGCTGTCACCGGCGGCACGGACGCTCTGGCGGAAGTCACCGTCAAGCTCGAAGAAAACGGCCGCACTGCAAACGGCCAGAGCTCTGACGTTGATACCATGGTCGCTTCGGCGCGCGCCTATATTTACGCCCTCAATAAGTTGCTGCGAAAACGCGAAAAAACGACTTCTGAAGTCGGGCCGTAAGCGGGTTATTTCAGCGCGTCTGTAATTTTACTGAAAACGTCATGGAACATGGCTTCGGTCAGCACGCCGGTATTGGTGTTGTAGCGCGAGCAATGATAGCTGTCCGCTAGCACCAGCCCGTTATCCAGCCTGTGCAGCGCGCCGTGCGTGAACTTGAACGCGGACAGCTTGTGGCCGGTGGTGCGCAGCACGGCATCATGCGCGATCTTGCCAAGCGCCAGCAGAATTTTAAGGTTTGGCAGGTTTTGCATCTCTGCCTCCAGAAATGGCTGGCAGGTTTTGATCTCTATGCCGGTCGGCTTGTTTTCCGGCGGCACGCACCTAACGGCATTGGTGACGCGGCAATTTATCAATTCCAGACTATCATCGGGGCGCTGCTCATAAGTGCCCTTGGCAAGGCCGAAAGTGCATAAGGTGCTGTAAAGAAGGTCGCCCGCATAATCGCCGGTAAACGGCCTGCCGGTGAAGTTTGCGCCGCGCAGTCCCGGCGCCAATCCGACAATCAGCAGGGAAGCGTCTTGCGGCCCGAAGGAAGGGACTGGCGCGTTAAATTTATCGGGGAATGCTTCCCGGTTCCGGGTGCGGAAATCTTTCAGACGTGGGCAAAGCGGGCAGTTCTCGTCAGGATATTGCATGATATCTCAATAAGGCAATTGGCAGTCTTAGTTTCATGGCTAGAGCCTAAAGCCAAAACTGCCGCTTGCCAAATTGATAATGGATCAATAATTAACGGCTTCGGGCTGGTCGGATTCTCTGTAATCCTCCTGCGCGCCCTCTCTCGAGATATAAGAAGCAAGGGCGTCAAGTTCAAGGAAGTGGTCGGCCTGGCGGCGCAGTTCGTCCGCGACCATCGGCGGACTTGATTTTACCGTGCTGACCACGGTCATCCGGACGCCTTTGCGCTGGACGGCTTCCAGCAAGCGGCGGAAATCGCCGTCACCTGAAAACAGCATGATGTGATCGACATGGTCGGCCAGTTCCATCATATCGATCGCCAGCTCTATATCCATATTGCCTTTGATCTTGCGGCGGCCCTGCGCATCGATGAATTCTTTTGTTGGCTTGGTCACCATCGTATAGCCGTTATAGTCAAGCCAATCGACCAGTGGCCGGATCGGCGAATATTCCTGATCCTCGATCAGGGCCGTATAATAAAAAGCCCGTACCAGACGGCCTTTGGTTGCGGCCCAGTTGAGCAGTAATTTGTAATCGATATCAAAATCCAGCGCCTTGGCAGCGGCGTACAGATTGGAACCGTCGATAAATAGCGCCAGTTTTTCCTCTTCATAGAAGGGAATGTTCGGCTTCGATCTTTTGGGCATTTCTGGCACTCTTAAAACTGGTTAAATGTTGAGTTAATAATCTCTGGTCGTCTGGTGCGTTAATGTAAATTATCGTTACTAAACAAATTTGAGAACACTTTATATTAGAATATCATTATATATTTAAAATGTAAATTACAAACGATTCTCAATTGAGCGCGTGATCCTGTCAGCTAGATCGCCATCTACGGGCATTATTGCTTGCTTTTGGCGATAAAACTTTTTATAAAGACCCGGAATTACCTATAGAAAGAAGGACAATCCATGGCACGCGTAACCGTTGAAGATTGCATTGATAAAGTCACTAACCGCTTTGAGCTGGTGATGCTGGCAGCACAGCGCGCCCGTAAAATCGGTTCCGGTGCGGCCTTGCTGGTTGATCGTGATAACGATAAAAACCCGGTCGTTGCCCTGCGCGAAATCGCCGAGGAAAAAGTCGCAACGCCTGATCTGAAAGAAGAACTGATCCGCAACCATCAGCGCGTCATTGAAATGGATGATTCCGAAGACGTTATTGATGCGATGCAGGGCGAAGAAGAATGGAATGCAATTGCCGCGCAAAGCGCAGGCCCGGCTTATGAAGATATCGATGATAGCGGCGATGATGATTTCTCGCTCGAAGATCTCGCCGGTGGTGCTTCCGACGAAGATTAAAAATCTTCGCATAGAAAATTTTTTAAGGGCCGGTTGCACAAACCGGCCTTTTTTACAGGACTTTTTCACCCCATATCGCTAGTATTACCGCTGACTATTACGGCCCAAAGAACTTTCCAGCGATGATCGAATCTACAGAACTCGTAAAACAGATGCAGGCGTATAATCCGGCGATTGAACCGGACATTGTCACGCGCGCCTATGACTATGCCCGTATCAAGCACGGCGAACAAATCCGCGCCTCGGGTGAGCCTTACTACACGCATCCTGTTGAGGTCGCCAGCATTCTTGCCGATATGCGCATGGACACGGCCACGGTTGTAACGGCCATTTTGCACGATACGCTCGAAGATACCGATGCGACCTATGATGAGCTTAAAGACAAGTTCGGCGAGGAAGTCGCGCGGCTGGTCAACGGCGTATCGAAATTAACGCGGATTGAAAGCCAGACGGTCGAAGGCAAGCAGGCCGAGAATTTCCGCAAGCTCGTTCTTGCCATGTCCGAAGACATAAGGGTGCTGCTGGTCAAGCTCGCCGACCGGCTGCATAATATGCGCACGCTCCACCATATCGGAAAGCCGGAAAAGCGCCGCCGGATTGCGCGTGAAACCCTTGAAATTTATGCGCCGCTTGCCGAACGGATCGGTCTGCACAAAATCAAGGAAGAGCTGGAGGATTTGTCTTTCGGCCACTTGAACCCCGAAGCGCGTGAAAGCATCACCAACCGCCTGTCCTTCTTGCGTAAAGAAGGCACGATGATTGTCAAAAACATCATCAAAAACCTGAAAGAGATTTTGCAGGAAGTCGGTATTGAAGCCGAGGTCACCGGACGGGAAAAGACCCGTTATTCGATCTGGCGTAAAATGCAGCGTAAGAACGTCTCGTTCGAGCAGCTCTCCGACATCATGGCGTTCCGCGTGGTCGTTGATACGATGGACCAGTGCTATCATGTCCTTGGTATCATTCACAGCCACTTTCCGGTCGTGCCCGGGCGATTCAAGGATTATATTTCTACGCCAAAACCCAACGGCTACCGTTCGATCCATACGACCGTGATTGGCCCCGAAAACCAGCGCATCGAAATCCAGATTCGTACAAGCCAGATGGCCGAAGAGGCCGATCTCGGTGTTGCAGCGCACTGGGCGTATAAAGGCGGCGTCAAGGGCGGCGACCTGAAAGACATTAAGCAATATCGCTGGATGCGTGAGCTGCTCGATATCATCGAGCAAGAGGCCAAGCCGGAGGAATTCCTCGAAAACACCAAGCTGGAGTTGTTTCAGGATCAGGTCTATGTCTTTTCGCCCAAGGGCGATCTGATCGAACTGCCCTCCGGCGCGACCCCGATTGATTTTGCCTATGCGGTTCACTCCGCTGTTGGCGATAAATGCGTTGGTTCCAAGGTAAATGGCCGTATTGCGCCGCTGAACTCCAAGCTTTCTAACGGCGATCAGGTCGAGATTATTACCGCCAAGAACCAGACACCGTCCCCGACATGGGAACGTTTTGTCGTTACCGGCAAGGCGCGCAGCCATATCCGCCGCTATATCCGCCAGCAACAGCGCGGCGAATATGTCACGCTCGGCAAGGCCATGCTGGAAAAAGTCTTCCATATGGAAGGCTATCAATATACCGAAAAAGCCGTTGCCGGTATTTTGAACCAGTTCCGCGTCGATGAGGTCGATGACATCTTCGCTGGTATCGGTTCCGGCAATATTGTCGCCCGTGAAGTATTCAAGGCGATCTTCCCCGGCCATAAATCGGAAATTCCGAAAAAGCCGACCGATGCCGAAGAAGGCGCCGTTATTCAGGGCAAGCGCCCGGACGAAGGCAGGCCGCTACCGATCAAGGGGCTAATCCCCGGCATGGCAATGCATTTCGCCCGTTGCTGCCACCCGCTGCCCGGTGACCGCATTGTCGGTATTGTGACGACCGGAAAGGGCGTGACCATTCATACGATTGATTGCGATACGCTGGAAAACTTCGCCGACACGCCGGAGCGCTGGCTTGATGTATCATGGGACGAGGGGCCAAACGCGCCGGAATCCCATGTCGGCCGTCTGGAAGTCGTTGTTTCCAACGAGCCAGGCGCGCTCGGCACGCTTTCGACTGTGATCGGCCGGAACGGCGGTAACATCACCAACCTGAAAATCACCAGCCGCAGCCTTGATTTCTGGGACATGCTGATTGACGTTTACGTCACCGACACCAAGCACCTCAATAATATCATTGCCGCCCTGCGTGCCACCCCGGAAATCGCCACGGTCGATCGCGCCCGGGGGCGTTGAGGATTTTTTTACATCCACGTAACAGAACTGCGGGCGGCGGCTTTCCATTGCGGGCTTTCCCGCTCTGATTTCCGTACCCATCCGCCGATCTTCATATCGCTTTTGTTGCCTTTGGCATCAACGTAATGCCCGCATACCACAACGCTGTGATGCGGAGGCATCCACTTACCCATTGGCGGTGTTTTGGCATCGTCAAATTCTTCAATTAACTCAAAGCGCGTCCAGCGGCATCCTTGAGGTATGAAAGCGGCGCTGCCGACGATACCGACGCCTTTGGAAAGTCCGACTGTATAACGTTGCTTCCACGGCTTTTCACTTGCCGGATACTCAGGGTTGCTGCCGTCCTTAGTCACGGAAACTTCGTAGTAAAATCCCTCTGAAGCGTCCTTGCCCTCGCCCTGTGTTGTAAGCAAAATACCCTCTTTTTTCTCTATACTGATATCAAAGCCTGCGACTTTGCAGACGGCCTTGGGCTCTTGGCGAGGAAAAGCATATTCCATAAATTTTTGAAAAAGTTTCATTGTACGTCCGGCCTTTCATTTTCGAGTGACGCGTTATACATAATTATAAAAATACTTGTCAAATTCCGGTGCAGGCGCCGCGATCTCTGGACAGTCAGCCGGAACGCGCTATAAATGCTTATAGAGCGTGAAATCTTGAGTAAAAATGGCCATATTCAAACGAAATAAGGAAGTCTTCTGGATATCGCAGGGCAGGTGGTACACGTGACCTTGCCAATGTCAGAGCGCTCAAAAGGGCTGGTGGCGATCAATATCGCCGCTGTAATTTTCGGCACCGCCGCCCTGTTCGGCAAGCTGGATGTCTCTCCTGTCTGGATTGTTGCCGCGCGGGCAGGATTTGCGGCCATATCTTTGGCACTTATCGGTCTTATCCGGAAAAGGCTGGATCGATTGCAGCTGGGGCAAATGTTACCGGCTTTCGGTACAGGCGTTCTGCTTGCTATTCACTGGCTGACATTTTTTGTGTCGGTACAGCTGGCGGGGGTCGCCATAGCGACATTGACCTTTGCGACCTTCCCGCTTTTTACCGTGCTTATCGAAACAGCAAAAGCGCGGCGAAAACCGCACATGATTGAAATTTTGGCGGGGCTTGCTGTTATTTTCGCCGTTCTGCTTCTGGTGGATGCTGATTTTATCGGCGCCGGAAAGCTGGAAGGCGCAGCGATGGGTTTGCTGTCAGGCCTAAGCTTTGCAATGTTTGGCATTGCCAGTCAGACGCTGGGGCGGGAGCTATCTCCTTTGTCGGTGTCGGTCTATCAAAACGCGGTGGTTTTGGCGGTATTGCTCCCCTTCTTGCCGTTTAGCAGCCCGGTGCCGTATGGCGCGGAGCAATGGTTCTGGCTGTTCATGCTTGGCGTTGTAACGACTGCGCTGATGCATCAGCTTTACTTCTTTGGCCTGCGGCGCTTGTCGGCATCGACATGTAGCGGCTTTGTCGCACTGGAGCCGGTTTATGCCATTCTTTTTGCTGCGGCTTTGTTCAGTGAGCCGCTGACCCCTGCTATATTGTTGAGCGCGGCGCTTATAATCGGTGCATCCTTCGCGCTTTTGAGGCAGGAAGCAAAGGGCGGGAAGCAAGTATGAAATTCTTTATTGCAGTAAAAATCAGGCGTAAAAAATAAATCGATGGCCATTTTTAAACGGCGTACGCCGCACCACACATTTAAGCGTATCAGGGAAGCCTTCTGGCCGTCGCAAGGCTGGCGGCGTACGCTGCATTATTACCGGCACCGCGTTTTCCGCACCGGCGATTCCACCTATAAAATAACCGCAGGCTTGGCGAGCGGGGCTGCGGTTTCGTGGTCGCCGTTTTTAGGAACCCATTTCGCGCAGGCGCTGTTCCTGGCCTGGCTGGTGCGTGGAAACTTGCTTGCCGGTTTTATCGGTACGGTATGGGGCAATCCGTGGACGTTCCCGGTGATGTTCTGGGCGAGCTATACGCTCGGCGTTATGATTTGTACGCCGTTCGGTCTTGGTGATTTCGTTGCCCTGCCGACCGGGATGGATTTTTCCCATTTCCTCGGTGAGCCTTGGGAATTCCTGCAATATCTGTTCGCCCATCCGCTCAAGCTGCTCTTGCCGTTGAGCCTTGGCGGTTATCTCTGTGCGCTAGGCTTTTGGCCGTTGGCATATGCGGTGCTTTATTACCCGGTGCGCTCGGCACGCAAGGCCTACAGGCTCCAGCGTTTGAAGCGCCGCCGTAAACGTCAGGCGAAAAACCCGTCTCGTCCGTCATAAATCACTATTTGGCTGGTCTGTTCGGGGCGGATGGCCTATATTTTTAGCCATGATCATCGGCATTGGCAGCGACCTCATTGATATTCGCCGGGTGGCCAAAGTTCTGGACCGCCACGGCACGCGCTTTATCAAGCGCTGTTTCACCGCAACCGAGCAGGCGAAAGCCGAAAGGCGGCGCGGCGGCGGCCGGCATGTCGATACCTACGCCAAACGCTTTGCCGCCAAAGAGGCTATGTCCAAGGCACTTGGCACCGGTTTTAATCACGGGGTGTATATGCGCGATATTGGCGTGGTCAACGATACTAGCGGCAAGCCCTCACTTGAGTTAACTGGCGGGGCGCTGGCGCGGCTAAAACAAATAACCCCGGCCGGTAAAAAAGCGAGTGTACATTTGACGCTTACCGATGAACCGCCTTTGGCCAAGGCGCTGGTGATCATAGAGGTTGCCGATGTATAACGGGCGTAAACCGGTAAAAGGGCTGGTCAAGCCCATGCAGATTGGGTAAAAGTGCTTGATATGGTGAATGAAACCGATACCGATACGATCAATAAGGGAACAGGGGCAATTAGCGACGAACCGCAGAAGGAAACGCAGGTGCACGAGCCGCCAATGAGCGCGCGCGAAGAATGGGCCGAGTTTTTCAAAACCGCGATGATTGCTGTCGTTCTGGCGCTGATCATCCGCACCTTTTTGTTCGAGCCTTTTAACATCCCTTCCGGTTCGATGAAACCGACGCTGGAAGTCGGTGATTATTTGTTCGTTTATAAGCCCGCTTACGGTTTTTCGCGCTATTCATTCCCGTTTGGTTTTGCCCCGATCGAGGGCCGCGTATGGGACGGCGGAAAAACGCCGCAGCGTGGCGATGTTGTGGTTTTCAAACTGCCGAGCAATCCGTCAATTGATTACATCAAGCGCGTTGTCGGCTTGCCCGGCGATAAAGTGCAGGTGATTGAGGGTGAACTATACATCAACCGCAAAAAAGTCGATCGTGAGCCACTCGGCCTGAAAACGATCGAGGAAAATGGCCGCGAAATGACGGTCATGCAATATATCGAAACGCTGCCCGGCGGCGTTATGCATCAGATATATGAAGAAACGGACAGCGGCCCGCTTGATAACACGATCGAATATACCGTGCCTGAAGGCCATTATTTTGCCATGGGCGATAACCGTGATAATTCCCAGGACAGCCGCGTGACCAGTCTGGTCGGTTATATTCCGCTGGAAAATATCGTTGGCCGTGCTTCGTTCCTGTTCTTCTCGACCAACGGTTATGCCAGCCTTGCCGAGGTCTGGAAATGGCCGTGGACAGTGCGCTATAACCGCTTGTTCCAGCCAATCGGTCCTAATCGCGGTGAAGCTGAAATGTTCGAATAGTATGTTCGAATTTTGCGGAATTCATTGACATTTTTCATAAAAACAAAGATACTCCCGCTGATTTTATTCAACCCGCGCCCGCTGGCGCAAGACGTCATTCTTGACCCCGTTCAATGATATTGCCTTATAAAGGCGGGGACAGGCATGACGTCCTTTAATTAAATAAAGGACGTTTCTATGAAAGAGCCGATATCAGATCCGCTAAAGGAATTGCAGGATAATCTCGACTATCACTTTAAAGACCGTGAATTGCTTGAGCGCGCCCTGACGCATTCCAGCACCGGCGCTGCCAAAAACTATGAACGGCTTGAATTTCTCGGGGACCGGGTTGTTGGTCTGGTAATCGCCCATATTCTTTGGGAAACCTTCCCGGACG